>QKCK01000271.1 GCA_003245695.1 Bacteroidota bacterium
GAGGCATATTGAATCTGGGTTTAAGGTCAATCACGGGAATGGTGAATTCTTTAAGATTAGCAACCCCCGCAAAGAACTCAGGAGCACCGGGGCATCTAATTATTGAAGAACACTCAACAATATTACATACCTTGGATACCTCAATGCCAAAAACTTCCATGTTCAGCTTGAACAACAAATAAGTGTCATATTTCCGGTTCCTGATATTGTTCATATACTTGCTATATAGAAATTAAAAGCTTTCGTATTCGGTGTCAGTAAGATTTATCCTTATTCCTTCCTTTTTCTGTAATTGTGCTGGTACTGCACCACTGATCTTTTCTTTACCGAATTCTTTCTTATCATAATTGACAGGTTGTCTGCTTCCGGAGGCTTTGGTTTTTCTGTATGCCTCATTGTTTCTTATCCTGAAGAAGGTCACCATCTCTTCAAGCTGTCTTGCCTGGTTTGCCAGTTCGTCAGCGCCGGCAGACATCTCCTGTGCAGCAGAAGCATTCATCTGGGTTATATGGTTCAGCTGATGGAGTGCATTGTTAACCTGCTCAGCACCAAGGTTCTGTTCAATGCTGGCAGCTGTTATTTCCTGAATGAGTCTTGATGTCTTCTCAATTTCAGGTGCTATCTCACTGAGTCTTTTCCCTGATTCGTGGGTTGCTTTCACGCTCTCTTTTGTGAGCGATTCAATCTCAGAGGCAGCAATATTGCTTTTCTCAGCCAGTTTTCTGACTTCGGCGGCAACAACGGCAAATCCTCTGCCATACTCTCCTGCCCTGGCTGCTTCAACAGCAGCATTGAGAGCCAGTATATTAGTCTGCCTTGCAATCTCTCCACTAATGGTTACCTTATCAGCAATATTATTCATATACCTCATGGTGTCGTTTGCAGAATCACTCAGTCTGATAATACCCTGAGCAGCATTAAGAGCTATCCTTTCTGTCTGACGTGAGTTATCAGTGTTTTGCTCAATATTAGCAGCCATCTGCTCCATTGATGAAGAGACCTCCTCAGCTGAGGAAGCTTGTTCTGCCGCTCCCTGGCTGATCTGCAGAGAGGTAGTGCTCATATTACTGCTTGAAGATGAGATGTTTGAAGAGGCAATCTGGAGCCTGTAAATAATGTTCGAGGTTGAATTTACCATATCACTGAGCGATTCCATAAGGTCATCCTTATCAGATCTCTTAATCAGGTCAATGGTAAGATCACCTTCAGCAATAAGTTTTGCCTTAGTGGCAATATCATTCAATGAATTTATGAGTATGTTAAGATTGCTGATGATCGTATTATAGTCTCCCTTGAATTTTCCTATTATTGTCTCAGGCATGTCTCCTGCAGATATCCTTGAGAGATATTCTGAAGCAATATAAAGAGGACCTATAACAGCGTCAAGGGTGTTGTTGACTCCCCTGATAACATTGGCATATTCACCTTTATGCTTTGATACATCTGCTCTGACTGATAGTTTTCCTTCAACAGCAGCCTTTGCAAGAGTGCTGGTGTCGTCTATCAGGTTGCTGATTGAGTCAGTCATTACAAGTATTGAAGGAGTAAGGGTGTCATTATCAGACCTTTTTCCTACTTTTCTCAACATTTCCCTGTCGGAGAGGTCTCCTTCAGATATTCTTCCACAGACTCCGATAACCTGCTGAATACTATCTCTTACCTTATTAACTGCAGTGGCAACCTCAGCAAATACACCGACAGAGTCACCCTCAACTGCCTCAGAGTAATCATTAAGTGACATCTTTTGAAGAATAAGGTTAGTAGCTTCAAGTCCTTTGAGCGATTCAATACACGTGTTGATGTCGTTTTTGACCCTGTTGTATTCTCCTGACACCTCCTCATTAAATTTCTCAGGTATCGTTCCTTCGGCTATTTTATTCAGGTAGAAAGACATTACGCTCACTGCCCAGTTCATTGACTCTAGTATCTGGTTGACACCCAGATAAATGCCTTTGAATTCTTCGGTAGCAGACTCAGCATCAGCACGTACATTAACCCTTCCTTCACTGACATCGGAAGCGAGGGATGATATCTGTGATACTATTGCCCTTATAGACTTCTGTATGTTTGAGGAGATAAAATACCCAAGTGCCAGTGAGGCTATCAGACCTGTAATAAGCAGAATGACAAGGAATGTTGTTGTTCGTGCTGTGACCCTGGTTGATGCATCATAGGCTGTCTGTGAGTGTGCTACGCTTGACCCTGTAAGTGTTGCAAGCCTGTCGCTGACAATAATAGACATCTCTCTCCCGGCGAGGATCTGTGACAGTATCTTCTCATCAAGGGTCTCAAGTGATGGATCATCATTACTGACACCTGTCCCGGTAATCAGGTCCCTCTCTTCTGAAAGATCTATTACTTTCTGGTCGTTGATAACCCATTCTTTCCATGCATATAAAAACTCTTTCCAGAGTCTTTCTTCTTCAACTGATTTTGGGAGCTTATTAAAATCATCAATACATTTGGCAGCTTCTTCCTTATTGCTGTTTATTACGCTGTATTGAGCCTGTCTTATCTCCGGAGCCATCATGCCCTGTATTATAAGACCCCGTTCTCCCGTAATTATATTACATTGATTCTTTTTTATTGTTTGCAGGCACAGAATGCCGGGTAAGCGAACGTTGAACAATTCGTTCTGATTCACTCTTACCCGGTTAATTCCGTAATAGCCATTCACCCCCACCAAAACAGCAATTGCAGCTATAATACTGAAACAAATTAGTAATTTCGACCTTATTTTAAGTTTGTTAAACATAAAACTCTTATGGTGTTATTGGCAGGTTACACATTTAGTTAGTTTCTCCGGCAGTTTGAGCAAGCTGCTCCTTGATGTCAATCACCTCTTCGGTGTTGAAAATCTTGTCGATATCAAGGATCATGATAAACTTGTCGTCAATGCGCCACATTCCTTCAATAAAACTTGTGTTGTACTTTGTTCCAATGGTAGGAGAGGGGAATATGTCCTGATTCCTAAGTTCAAGTACCTCTCTTACAGCATCAACGAGAATACCGATGAGGACAGCCTCGCCGTTAAGGTCAATACTGAGGACAATAATGCTGGTATCAACAGTATTCTCTTTTTCTGGCAGGTTAAACTTGATTCTCATGTCAACCACAGGGAGCACTGTACCACGAAGGTTTATTACTCCTTTCATGTATTCAGGTGACTTGGGAATACGTGTTATCTTGCTTAGCTCAAGGATATTGATAACCTTTGAAACATTAATTGCAAACACCTCTTCACTCAGTTTGAATGAGAGATAAGTTTCAATGCCATTGTCTTTGCTTATACTCATAATAGACAGATTTTTTTGTTATGATATATTTCATTTCATTATCTGAATAATGTTAAAAGCTTTCATAATTCGAATCCAGGTTGTCTCTGCCCATATTTATGCTGACCCCTTTTACATTTTTAGCGGCTGGTCTGACAGCACTCTTGGGGTCTTTATCAACATAGGTTGATTCGTTTTTAAAATCGCTTCTAAAGCTCTTTCCTTTCTCTTTAGATGGCTGTTTATCAGAATCTATTTTGAAGAAGGATATCATTTCCATCAGCTGCTGTGCCTGGCTAGCCAGTTCCTCAGAGCTTGTTGCCATCTCTTCAGAGGCGGCAGCATTCTGCTGGGTTACCTGATTAAGCTGCTGGATAGCATTGTTAACCTGATCGGCACCAGAGTTCTGTTCAATACTGGCGGCAGCAATCTCCTGAACCAGCTTGGCTGTTTTTTGTATCTCAGGAGCTATTCCAGTCAGCATTTCACCAGCTCTTTCAGTGCTTCTCACATTATCTTTTGTCAGCGTGTCTATTTCCACTGCAGCCACCTGGCTTCTCTCAGCCAGTTTTCTGACCTCGGCAGCCACCACGGCAAACCCTTTACCATGTTCACCGGCGCGGGCTGCTTCGACAGCAGCGTTGAGTGCAAGTATGTTTGTCTGGCGGGCAATCTCACCAATAATAGATACCTTTTCTGCTATCTCCTTCATAGAATCGACTGATCCGCGAGCCTCCTGTGCAATCATATTGATGTTGTTGGCTGCATTGAGTGCAATCTTCTCAGTCTCCTGTGCATTCTCAGTGTTCTGCTGTATATTGGCAGCCATCTCCTCCATTGATGAAGATACCTCTTCTGCTGAAGATGCCTGTTCTGATGCCCCCTGGCTCATCTGCTGAGATGTCGAACTCATCTGCTGGCTAGAAGCAGAGATGTTATTCGAAGCAGTCTGGAACTCAGCGATAATGGTTGCTGTTGATTTAACCATGTCATTAAGTGACTGCATCAGTTCATCATTGTCAGATCTCTTCTTCAGATCAACAGTGAGATCACCGTTAGCCATAAGCCTGGCCTTATCTATTACCTCATTAAGGGCTTTAATGAGTATATTGATGTTGTTGATTATAATATTAAAATCACCATTGTATTTGTCTGTAATAACCGGAGGCATGTCTCCCACTGAGATCCTGGATACATAATCGGCTGCCACTGTCAGTGGATTAATAACAGCATCAAGAGTGTTGTTTATTCCGTTAACCACTTTTACATAATCACCCTGATGTTTTGTGATGTCAGCTCTGGTTGACAGTTTGCCATCAACGGCAGCGCCAGCCAGGTTATTGATGTCAATGATAAGGTTATTCAATGCCTCTTCCATACGAATAAAGGCTGGCATGAGTCTGTCGTTCTCAGATCTTTTCCCGGTCTTTATAAGGTCTTCCCTGTCAGAGAGGTCTCCTTCTGATATACGCTGGCTGATATCAATAACATGCAACAGCCTTTCACGTACCATGTTAATGGCAGTGGCAACATCGGCATATATGCCCAGATATGAGCCTTCAACCTTCTCGGTATGATCGTTTACAGCCATTTTCTGCAGTATACGGTTTCCTTCAACCAACCCCTGCATACCGTCAATACATTGATTGATATTATCCTTGATCTTTTCAAAGTCACCTTTGTAATCAGCAGTGAGCTTCTCAGGGATAATCCCTTTACCTATCTTGTCAATGTAATCTCCTGACACTAAGATTGGGTCAATAAATGCTTCAATGGTCTTGTTAAGACCAACTGTAATATCCCTGAATTCCCAGTTGGTTTTATGCTCATCGGCTCTTTTGTTCAGGTCCCCGTTAAGCACAGCATCAATGATCTCTTTTATCTGAAGGTTCAGTGACCTGATTATACCCTGAATATTCCTGCCAAGCAGAGTGCCTATCAGAAATGCAATAAAAACACCAAGAACGATAGCAATTATGGCTGCAGTCCTTGATTTTTGTATGATGTCGAGGAGGTCAGACTCGTAAATTGTGGTTGCAACAAAGAGATCAGTACCTGTAATGTCTCTGAAGTATTGAATCTTTGTTTCTCCCTGCCATTGATATTTGGTCTTTCCCTTCTTTTCTTTCAATATCTGCTGGAAAAAGCTTTCAGAATTAATATTGCCCCCTTCCTGAGTGGGGTGTATTATGAAATTTCCATCCCTGTCAACAACATATGGATAGCCTCTGGTGTAATAGACCTTAGAGTTGAATAAAGCCTTTAGTTCAGCAATATTTTTCTCAGGCAGGCCCAGATAATAAGCACCTACGATCTCTCCGTTTACAATAAGTGGTTTGTAGAAGGTGAGATACCATTCATTAAGAATAATGGCTCTTCCCATATATGTTTCACCGCGATCAAGAGTAGCTGCTACTTCTGAAGATGATGGGATATAGGTATCTACTGCCCTTTCTCCGGAGCTGTTGCGGATATTGGTTGATACTCTGAGGTATCCACCGTTAAACTTCTGAAATATTGTATTTGTTGCCTTTGTCAGGTTTCCTATTTTATCCACGAAGCCATAGTTATGATACAACTCCCCGTTATTCAGCAAAAGTGCCGGCAGAGTAACATTCATTGTATAGTTGTCATTCTGGTTCACAGCAGCAACAGATAAAGTTCTCTCCTGGTTTATTGCCAGTTCTCCTGAGCCTTCCAACAGGTCAAATGCCATATTTCCATAATTCTCAACTTTTTTCTGGTTTTCCTTTATCTGATTTTCTATTAAGCTGGCCAGGTCATTTACCTGTTCATAAAGCCTTGTATCAGTATCACTCTCAATTGACTGTCTTTCGCTCCTTACAACAAATACTCCGAAACCAATCAATATCAAACAGATTGCAGCACTAAAGATGAAACTAATCCTGGTGCCAATTTTAAGTTCTCCTATCTTTTTCATATTCAATAAATTAATATGTTAAACCTCTATTGCTTAAATTGGTATCTCCAACTCTATATATTGAACTCGCGGTTCTCCCTTAGTTTCTTTTCTGACTGGCTGATTGTTTTTTTGGGTTATTGATAATTGACTTATATTGTTATTATTATTTTATGTAATCAGCTTATATTTATCTGATTCTGATAGTTGAACTGGTTGATTATTTTGTTTGGATCAACAACAAGTGCCACGGTGCCATCACCAAGGATTGTAGCTCCGGAAATGATGTCCTGTTTTTTGTACATGGTTCCCAGTGATTTAAGAACAGCCTGGTATTCTCCAACTACCCTATCAACCGTCAGTCCTATACGGACATCGCCATACTCTATGATCACAACCTGTTCAAGATCTGGGCACTGTGAGGCTATGCCAAACTCGTTTCGCAGGTAAATAAATGGAATATGGCCGTCGTTGACGAAAATCAGGTTATTCACAGCATTTACAAGTGTCTCATGTTTAAACTCAAAGCACTTGTTTACTGATGCCAGCGGAATGACAAAGTATGCATCATCAATCTCAACGAGAAGGCCATCAATGATAGAGAGAGTAAGAGGAAGTTTAACTGTAATGGTTGTTCCCTCGTTAATGGATGTGTCAATGTTGATTTCTCCCCGCAGGTCTGAAATCTTTCGTTTCACCACGTCCATGCCGACTCCTCTGCCGGAGATATTGGTAACATTCTCTGCAGTGGAGAATCCCGGAAGGAAGATAAGGTCAAGTATCTCCTTTGAAGAGAGGCTTGAGTCAGATGAGATGAGTCCTTTTGAGACAGCATGGTGTTTTATTTTATTTACATCAATGCCGGATCCGTCATCGTTAACCTGTATGTAGACATTTGATCCTGAGTAGTAAGCTTTAAAGGTAATGACCCCTGTAGAAGGTTTTCCTTTTTTCTTTCTTTCTTCAGGTTTTTCAATGCCATGATCAATACTATTACGTATGATGTGCATTATAGGATCAATAAGACCCTCTATCATGTTTTTATCAAGTTCAATATCTGTACCCTCTGTACGGAATATGATCTCTTTCTTAAGTTCATGCGATAACTCTCTTACCAAACGCTGAAAGCGTGTAATCATATTCTCAATAGGGATGAGTCTTATGCTGAAGGTGCTGTCGCGCAGACGCCTGGAGAGTTTTTCAACATCTTCTGCTATTACAAGAAGCTCCTTGTCATTAATATTTTCAGCGATAAGGCTAAGCCCGGCCTGGGTGGTAACAAGTTCACTGACCAGGTTTATCAGCTCATCGAGTTTTTCTGAAGAGACTCTGATATTAGAAATATTCTTTAGTGTAGTAGTAGGTTCAACACTACGTGGTGTTAGCTGAGCATTCCTTACCTCTTGCTTTTCGTCAGCAGATGCAATCTCTTTCAGCTTTTGCAAACCTATACCTTTATAATTTATGGTTATCTCCTCGATTTTTGAAACTATTTCCGGCTGTGAGAGGATGTCATTGTCGCATACCTTTATTATCTCAAGGTTGCAACTATCTTCAACAAAGATGAATATCTCCTGTATTTTATCCTGGGATTCTTTTGTTGAAAGGATAATCTCCCATGAGGTATAGCATTTCTCAGGGTCCATATCCTGAAGAGGAGGTAGTTGTTCCAGGCTTGGTACTGCTATATAATTTCCAAGTGGCTTAAAGTCCTCAACAAGGAATAATGGATTAGTGCCGTTTGAAAGAATATCGGTGTTAGGTTGAAAGTGGACATAATATGTTTTTATACCATTGTCCTCCACCGCTGCCTCTTTCTTTTCTGCAGGCTGGCTGGTTTTGCCCTCAATAATATTGGAAATTCTCCCCAGAAGATCTTTATGAACAGACTGTACTTCCTCTTTCCCGCTGTTATCTTCATCAAGGAGGTTCCTGATATGGTCAACCGATGCGAGAGTCAGATCCATGAGGTCATCCGTAACCTTCATCTTCCCGTTACGGATCAGATCATAAATTGTCTCAAGCTGGTGGGTATACTGGTCGATCATGCTAAATCCGAACATAGCACTGTTCCCTTTGAGGGTGTGCATTATTCTGAATATATGCTCGATCAGCTCTTTATCCTCCGGATTGGAAGCTATCCTAAGCAGAACTGTCTCCAGTTCATTAATAAGATCAAGAGCCTCTTCTACAAATTTCCTCTTGAAATTGTCCATCACCTCATGACTTTATTTATTGCTTCAATAAGTTTAGCTGGTACAAATGGTTTGATAATCCAACCTGTGGCACCGGCTTCCTTTGCCTCCATCTTCTTTGCAGCCTGTGATTCTGTTGTCAGGAACAATATGGGCACTGTCTTATAATCTGCATTGCTTCTTACAGCCTTAATGAATTCGATACCGTTCATAACTGGCATGTGCAGGTCTGTTAGAATAAGGTCAATGGGCCCTTTGTTAAGATGCTTGAGAGCATCCTGGCCATCTTCTCCTACCAGAACATTGTAGCCTTCATTTTCAAGTGTGAAACTGACTATTTCCCTGATGCTCTCGGAGTCGTCAACAATAAGAATTGTTTTTGCCATAATATTATGATGTTTATAATGTTGTTTTAAATCCGGTATTAATAAGTAGTCTCTCTATATCCTGTGGCAGCTCTTGTTTTGCCTCCACCTTTTTACCATCCTTCAGCAATATGTTTCTTAATGCAGCCATATTCTGGATTGTGGTTATGTCTAGCTTATCCACATTCTTGAACTGGAGGGTGATCACTTCTGCTGTCAACTTCAACCCCAGTAAGGATTCTTTTATTGCCGAAGCGTTTTTTATACCCAGATCACCCTGAAAGGTCACTATCTGTTCTTTCGAATCTTTGCTGTTCTGCGTCTTAATTAGGAATGTCTTGTTTTTCATATAATGACAGTTTTAGAAAAACTCAATATCATCTTCCGGTTTTTGAGTTTCCGGGTTCTCTGCTTCATCTTTGCCGGTAACGACCTGATCATGAACTATTCTTTCGCTTTCCATGGTATAGCTCGATTTTATTTCTTTCAGGTTTTCTGCTTTATCCTCCAGGGTCTCATTGGCGAAGGCTTTTTTGAGTCTGTAGTTTATGCTGTTCAGCTGACTGATAACCTGTTCCACTATACTTTCAAAATAGTCGTAATAATCAACCTTATTGATCACATTACCTATTTTCTCAAGAATGTAATTATTGAGATCACGGTTCTGTATCAATACATTATCCAGGGCTTCGTTGTCCTTGTCAAGGGCATCCAGTACTCTGGTAATATCCACCATCAGTTTTATCCTGTCCTGTTCAAGTTGACTTCCCCAATCTTCAAGATTATCTATCCTTGAGAGTTCCTCAGCAATATTCTGTAACTCCTGGAGCTGTTTTGTGATCTCAATGTTCCTGATATTTATCTCTTTGGAGAGAGCAGATACCTGAAGCTCAACACTCGGCTTGTTTGCCGGATCGGTGGTGCCGTTTTTTGCAAGCATTTCGAATTTGTAGAGTTTAAGGAGAGGATCAGTGACCTCTGCCTTAATTGATGAGGCAATGCCCTCAAGCTTTCTTTTTGCTGAGAGGTACTCAGCATTCATGCCTCTGAAGTTATTGATATCAAGCATTATGATGCCTTCGTCAAGCTTATTTCTTATCTGTTTGAGAAGTGTTATCTCAGAGTTCTGGTCTTTATATGAGAAATCGCTTGAGATATTCGATATTGTTGTCAGGTCATCAGCAAGTCCCTGGAAGTTTCTTGTAATGGTATCGAGAGCATTCTGATACTCTTTACTTACAAGCATAAGCTGAGCAGCCTGAAGCCCGGCGATATCTCCGATCTTCTGATAATCCTCAGGTATCCTTGCCATTTCGCTGTTTTTCTTTTCTATCGCAGCATTGAGCTCGCTGATTATCCTGGTATGAGACTCCTGAATATGTTCAATCTTCTGACGGATAATATCATGATACTGAAGATGTGTTATAATGTTATTTATGCTTTTAGAGGAATTTGAAGCCTTTTCTTTCAGTATCGGAAACTGGAGTTTTGACTCCTGGCTTTTCTGTAAGACGAGGGTAATGTTTGCTCTTATCTCCTTGGATAGATTAACAAAAATTCTGAGAGACTTCTCGATCTTAATCTCGAGATGGTCAATATGATAAACTATCTGTTCTCTGAATCTGTCAATCTGTGTGGCTACTGCAGCAAGGGCAGAATGAAGCGACTGCATTTCATGATCCCATTCGTCGAGTTCACTCTTCCATTTCTGCTCCAGGGCTTCATAGTTAGAAACCAGATTGTAGTTTGTTGACAGGAATCTGAAGGTCGTCAGATCCTGTTTCATATTCCTTAGGGATATGCTAAGCTGGTTTGAGCGGGTAGTGAGATCCTTCAGTATATGTATCTTCACCGAATCATCCTCTTTGATTTTTGCCCTGCACTCTTCCAATCTCTGATGTATAGTCTCAAGCTCATCAATAAGGTCAATATCCTTTTTGCCGGCAATGGTCTCAAGAATATTGAATGCATTCTGAGAGACTATCGTGGTTTTTTTGTAGTAGTCTTTCAGATAATTGTTTAGTTGAAGAAAATCGGCTGATGATCTCTTATGAAGGTCATTTATCTTATCATCAATATCCGAAAATGTTTTGATTAATTCCGCCCTGGTCACTATTGAAAAATTATCTTGATCCATCCAACTTATTATTTAACGCTCTTTTCAAAAAAGGTCAACAGAAATCTTCTGAGCGAAGATTGTAAAAGTAGTCTCGTTCTCCACCTTTGCTCTTGTAAGTGTAGCGAGAAGGTCAATACTATTTCCGGTGGCATCGGTAAAAGAGATCTCTGTCCGCACATGTATCTCTTTACTTGTCCCATTAACAGCATAGTAG
>QKCK01000245.1 GCA_003245695.1 Bacteroidota bacterium
TGCCTATCAGTACCAGGGGGTTGCTATTGACAGCATTGGCTGGCTTGTGTTCGAGCACACAGAAGCCAGGGGGATCAATGCTTCCACTATTTATACCTAACAGACCTCCCATCTTTAAAGCAGCAATCCTGTTTTCATCGAATATCTCCGTTGAGAACCCTGCCTCATTGCCAAGATGTCTTACTGCATCAGCAAACGCTTTTGCGTTTAGCTTCCCCGATGGCTCATTTATCATATCACGAGCCGCATTGACTGCCTCACATGACCGCTTTAGCCATTCAAAATCATCAGAAGATATGTCATATGACACTGTAATAGTTTCAGGTAGTCTCTTTATCTTGTCCCTTACAGTGATATATTTATCGAAGCGATAAAGTGACAAAACAAACCCTTCTGCAAAAGAAAGTATCATTGAATGATCAATCTCTGACCCTGTTATAGTTACTTCCGTCGATCCTGTGTCTCTTATTTTTTCAGCCAATTTGCTGGCTGCCTTTCTAAGTCCTTCATTTGTAAGATATAGCGGTAAGCCATGAGCTACCCTGACAAAAGCCAGATATCCATTCTTTGTATACAAAAAACAACTGTCGCCACCTTCTTTTAGTGTGCTGACAACAAGCTCCTTCTCATAATCCTGAAGCTCAATAAAATCGGGCACATCAAACGTGTTAACCAAACAGATAAGTGGTCTGTTGTGCTCTTTTCCAGGGGTTAGTATTAACTCAGGTATCATGTATCTGACTTTAAGAGGGGTAAAGTTAATCAAATTATTTAATGATCTTGTGATAAAAGAGTACCTTTACGCAGGCGTCAGGGAACGCGCAACAGATCATTATATGAGAATCAGCGCCAACACAGCAGATAAGATCCTGAACATGGAGAGGATCACATTCGATGAGGGAATCACCCTATATCAGGAAGCACCACTTTCAGAATTGATGTTTTTTGCTGACATGATACGCCACAGGATTCATCCTGACAATGAGGCGGGGTGGATCATTGACAGAAATGTCAATATCACCAACATCTGTTTTTCTCAATGCAGGTTCTGTAATTTTTGCAGAAACAGAAATGATCATGATGCTTTTGTCACCACTGATGAAGAATATGATCAGAAGATAAGAGAGCTTGTAGCCCTTGACGGGGACCAGCTCCTGCTGCAGGGAGGGATGAATCCTGCCCTGGGGCTTGACTTCTACATCCGCCTCTTTAAAAGGCTCAAAGACCGATGGCCATCTTTGAAGCTTCATGCTCTCGGCCCACCTGAAATAGTCTTTCTTGCCAACAAAGAGAATACTTCCTACAGGGAAGTCCTTGAGAAACTTATAGATTCAGGTCTTGATTCACTTCCTGGTGCCGGGGCAGAGATACTGTCTGATAGGGTGAGGAAGATTGTCTCTCCGGCAAAGGCTTCAACAAATGAATGGCTGAGTGTCATGAGAGAGGCACATATACTGAATCTTCCCACCTCAGCTACTATGATGTATGGTCATGCAGAGACTCCTGCTGAAAGGATAGAACACATGATCCTGCTCCGTGAGCTTCAGGATGAAAAGCCTGATGGCAGTTACGGCTTCATCACTTTCATCCCCTGGCCCTTTATGGATCGTGGCACTATGCTGGCCGAAAAGTTTAATATCAGGAATAACACCTCTGCAGCAGATTATATAAGAGTGATAGCACTGAGTCGGATTATGCTTGATAATATCATGAACATCCAATCATCAATTCTCACCGTAGGACGTGATACGGCAATGATTACGCTTCATGGAGGAGCTAATGATCTGGGGTCTGTTATGATTGAAGAAAATGTAGTTAGTGCCGCCGGAAATGCCTTCAGATGTGGACCTGATGAGATGCAGGAAATAATACGTGATGCCGGATTTATCCCGGCGAGGAGAAATCAGAAATATGAGAAGATCTGATATATACCCGCAAAAAAGCCTGCATAAAATGCAGGCTTATTATGGATATTGTCGTATATGGATATTCTTAGTTATCCTCTGATTTCTTCTTCTCTGACTCATCTTTCTGGGCATTTCTGAATTCCTTCATGCCCTGTCCAATGCCCTTCATAAGTTCAGGAATCTTACGGCCACCAAATAGAAGTACTACTATAAGTACTATCAGAATTATCTCAGTTGCACCAATGTTCATCGCTTTATTTTTTTTACAAAGGTAAAAATAGTTTATTCAATACAAAATTATCATTGCTCTCTTATTTTTTAAGAACATATCTGATAAAATCATTACCATTTGCATAGATCAGGAGAGCCAGAAGAAGAACCATACCAACAATCTGTGCATATTCAAGGAATTTATCACTAGGCTTTCTTCCTGTCACAACCTCATATATAAGGAACATTACGTGACCACCATCAAGAGCTGGAATCGGTAAAATATTCATCACTGCCAGTATTATTGACAGCAGAGCTGTAAGGCTCCAGAAGGCATGCCAATCCCATTGGTCAGGGAAGATCTTTCCCATAGTTATGAAACCGCCCAGTGATTCATATCCCTTGTTTTCCTTTGAGAAAATGACCCTGAATTGTTTCACGTAGTCGCCAATACTCTTGAATCCCTTTGCAATACCGGCTGGTATTGCCTGGAAAAAATTGTAATCGATCTGAGTAAGGTTAAAAATATTCTCAACATTATGGAAAACGCCAAGTGTACCTTCCTTTGATGGTGTAACAATACATTCCTCCTGTCTGCCATCCCTGATGATTCCTACCCTCACAGGTTTCTCTTTGTTTTTCATCAGATAAGACTGGAACTCATCATACCACTGGAACTTAATGCTGTCGAGGGTTACAATCTGATCATTAATCATTATTCCTGCAGCACGTGCAGGTGACTTTTTCCTGGGCATATCGCTAACCACAAACGGACCAAAAGGAATCCTGGCTTCCATTCTGCCCTTACCGTCAATCATCAGTGGA
>QKCK01000105.1 GCA_003245695.1 Bacteroidota bacterium
GGCTTGAGGTGAACAGGAATGGAGAGAGCCTGGCAGAAAAAAAGGCATATGTCGATTATTATAAATTCATGACACCTGCTCTGCCGGAAGTGAGAGAGCATATCATGAAGAAGATCGATGAATTATGTAAGGTAGAGGGCCTTAATGGGGTGGCAATAGATTATCATCGACTTGTTGACGTGATACTGCCTACCAGGTTGTGGCTGAAATATGGCATTGTTCAGGACCGGGAATACCCGGAGTGGGATTATGGTTACCATCCTGAGATGCTGAGATTATTCAGGGAGAAGTATGGATATGATCCTCTATCCCAGGACGACCCTTCACTGGATGACCAATGGCTTCAGTTCCGGTGTGATCAGGTTACAGAGGTGGCAAACGAAATAGCAGATATTGTTCATTCATATGGCAAGGTGATGGCTGCCTCTCCTTTCCCTACACCTGCGATGTCAAAGAAGATGGTAAGGCAGGACTGGGGGAAATGGAATCTTGACATAGTCTTCCCAATGGTTTATCATAATTTTTATACCGGTGATCTGAGCTTTATATCGGATTGTATGTCTGAGTGTGAACGTGATAAGAATCAGGTGACAACACTTGGTTGTGGGATGACAGCCTCCAACAACAGTGAGATGTTTGATTGCATGGACCAGGCATTTAACAATGGAGCAAGGAGTATAGCAATATTCACTGTCAGTGGCCTGAGATCGGAAGAGATACGTAATGAATTCAGACAGTATGCTGATAGTGTGAGAGCCTTAAGGGCTTCTGTGAAGGATAAAGCAGCCAGCATTCCAATGGGAAAGGCTGAGACAGATCCATTTAAGAAGAGTGGCATAATGAGTGCTGTTAAAATGCAGATGCTAGCTTATATAAGTTTTGAAAAGGCTCTGGCGCTTCCCGAGATGAAAAATATAGATAAGGAGTTGGTTAATCATTATTTTCAAAATGCCCTCCAATGTAACACTGAGAAGGAGTATCACGAGAGGCTAATGGGCATGTCAGCCCGGGATACCTCTTTGTATAAAGTGGCTGAGGTTATTGCCCGCCAGTTTGTTTCTGACAGCCAGACAATCAGCATCGACATGGGTAGTTTTAACCTGGTAAGGAAGGATGGTGCTGTTGATTATTACACTGTTAAAGAGAATAACAGCGGAAAAATGTTTGATGTGACATTTTACTTCTATGGGGGAATATTATCAGGATGGAGCGTGGAGCCGGTAATGCGGAATCACTGACCAACACATCGCTGATTTATAACAAGTAACACAAAAATGATTTCAGGGCTATTGTATGAATGACAATAGCCCTGACTATCCTACCTTAGCTAAGTTTTGTATCAATGTGTTGATACATGCAGATCATCGATAAGGTATACTGACTCTTTTGCGGGTTCATCAGCACCGGGGAGAGGAGGGTCTTTTTCCTCATTGGGCGTATGCCTGTCAGGAAGGAACCTGTATGGGCCGGTCCTGAATGAGATCCTCTCAACACTCTTCACCGCCATTGTAAAAGGCAGTTTTTCTTCTGATTCAGTGTCATCAATATAGATTGAATAGTGACCACATCCTTCTGCATCCATTGTTATTCTTATCTGGTACCATCTTCCGGTTTGATATCTTGCAAGGTTATTCATTGATGCACCATTTCTGACTTTTATAAAGCTGTCAGTATCGAGGCATATCTGCACAGGTCTGTTACCATACCTGTCGGTGATGTCGATCTCGAAGCGTGAGGTGTCAGTTGCTACAGCCTTCACCCTGAAGGTCATATCAACCTGTCTTCCTTCCCTGAATACTCTGATCGCCCGGGCATAGTCATAGGGGTCATGGTCAGTTAGTTGCAGGCATTTGTTTTTGTTCTCTTCATGTATTACACTTACTGTGGCCCACTTTGGTGAGTAGATGTTCCAGTCGGTGACAGCACCATTTACTGTCATATCCTCGAAGCTATCGTCTACCTCTTCTGTCACCATGAATCTGGCAGGAACGGGTATGCGGCAGATCCAGATGTCTTCTTTATTCATGCTATATGTCATCCACATATCATCACCGGGAGGATTTCCGCCTCCTTCTGTTATCCCACGCATATAACAGGGTCCGAAGTCTTTCCAGCGTCCGGAGAATCGTCTGGGAGGCACCTCACCCTGAACGAGGAGCAGGTCATCGAAGACAATGCCATCATCACTGGTCACTATTGCCATCGGAAAACGGTATTGTGTCTGGTCAATGGGGTTGTATGATATTGCATATCTGCCGTCATCGGTCTGCTGTCCCCACATCTTACCTCCTGACATCACAAGTGTCTCAGCCTTTACCGGGTCTGAGAATGTATGACCTCCGTCATCTGATAGGGCACAGTATGATTTCTTCCACAGTGCAACTATCTTCCCGTCTTTCCTGTGATACCATGAGAGGGCCTGCTGTGACTTTGTAAATGAATAGAACCCGTCAATGCCATTATCTTCTTCCCACCACTGAAGGGTCATTATACTGTTTGCCAGTAAAGAATCGCAGGCATCAATGAAGCCCTTGTCACCTGAGCTCTTGTAAAAAGGATATCTGGTATTTGTCTCATTCCATTGTGTATGGCTGTCATACCTTATAAAGTATATAGGTCCCAGGGAACCATCTTCATAGATCTCGCGCACCACGCGGCCGATGCCTCCCTCTCTGAAAGGATTCTCACTGTGGGCATAGAAAGCTAGTGTAAGAAGTCTGCCATCGGGTGCGATATAGAAACCCATCCTCTGGTGCATCATGTAGCCTGTGTATCCCTCGGGAACAGCTACTCCGTCAGGGGCTTTGTATGGCGGAAAAAGCACCCTGGGGAAACACCAGTCTCTTCCATCGGTGGAGGTAATAAGCATTGTCTGTACCGGTGGCACATGCTCGTCAGCTTCGCCGCTTATGTATTGCTGGAAGAAAGTGCCTTTCCAGT
>QKCK01000020.1 GCA_003245695.1 Bacteroidota bacterium
TATCTCTTCACTCTGGCATTACCTTCCCAGATACTCCAGACCTGATCCTCATCAGCCGGTTGGGCATAGTCAGTGATAAAAGTAGTAGCCAAAGCACCACTTGCCCAGCCAAACTGTATCCATTTCGCTGGCTCCCATGCCTTCAGCACACCGTATAGCAATCCACCAACAAAACCGTCGCCCCCGCCAATGCGGTCGAGCACTGCTATCTCACGAGGCTCAACAACATGCCAGTTCTCACCCTCAAGCATAATGGCACCCCAAAGATGATTGTTCGCATTTACAACCTGACGCAGTGTGGTGGCAAAAACAGAGGTGCCCGGATATTCGGCTTTCACCCTTTTGATCATTTCTTTGAAACTTTCAATCTTGGAACCGATATCCTTTCCGCCGGCCTCCGGCCCCTCAATTCCCAGACAGAGCTGAAAATCCTCCTCATTACCTACCAGTATATCAGATACTGAGGCAATCTCCTTAAAGACAGACGATAGCTCGGCCTCTCTGCCTTTCCAGAAAGATGCACGATAATTAAGATCAAAGCATATGCGGGTCCCGTATCGCTTTGCTGCTCTGGCCAGTTCAAGACAGAATGTGCTTGTCTCCGGTGATAATGCTCCTATCAAACCCGACAGATGTACAATCTGGACACCCTCACTGCCAAAGATACGATCAAGATCAAAATCCCTGACATTCAGGGTGCGCCCGACCTCACCTGCCCTGTCATTCTGAACCCTCGGACCACGCGAACCTGACCCGCTGTCAGCTATGTTAAACTGATGTCTGTAACCCCAGGGATCACCCTGTGCTACCTCACGACCCTCATACGCCATATGCCGCCCCGCCAGATTACTCTTGATGAACTGAGCAATAGGACTATCCTTTACAAATGTTGTAAGTACTTTCACCGGTAACCCCAGATATGAAGCAATACTCGCTACATTAGTCTCAGCACTTGTAGCCTGCATGAAGAATGTGTCACTGCTGTGAACAGGCTGACCATTAACAGGCGTTATCCTTACCCCCATACTCGTTGGCACCAGCAGGGAATATGCAAACTCTTTTCTTATCTCTATACTCATAGTTGATATTCTAAGTTATTTCTTAACCCAAAATTACGTTTTCTCACGATCTTACTGTGGATTTTTTAATTTACTATGTGCTTTAAATGTATTGTCTTAAAAAATAATTGCAGCACATCAGTCTTTCACACACCTAAACAACATAGCATGAGAAGAACTCATCACCACAATCAGCCCGGTTGCTCAGGTATTCAATGTCCAACCGTTGGAAAGATAAAATTCACAACTATCAGTAACCTATTTAATAACTCCATACCATTATAAAGAATTCACTATGTAAGTTTCAATCACATCATACAGGATCTTCATAAAAAAGAGCTATCTTTATCAAACGATTGAACAATTGTTCAGATATCAATAAGAAAATGAAAGAGGAAAAAGAAGGTGTAGCTGAGACAGTATGTGTCGAGAAGGACAAAGTGTCTACAGTACGTATAAAAATGAAGTCTGAGAGTTTTTTTCACTACCTGGCAGAGACATTTAAAGCATTAAGTGATCCTACCAGAACAAAGATCATCTACGCACTATGTCAGGAGGAGAAGCTATGCGTACGTGATATTGCAGTGATCTCCGGAACCACTGACTCAGCTATATCACATCATCTGAGGTCGTTACGCAACATGAGACTGGTAAAATATAATAAAACGGGGAAGATAACCTACTATTCACTTGATGACATACACATCAATAACCTTTTTGCAGAAGGGATAAGACATGTTGAGGAATAACAAAAAAAAGAGGTAAGCAGATGTTCAGATTTCATTTCAGAGGAAAAAGGATTCATTCAACCGGCGGAATGCTCCTTGCAGATTTGCAGGATGGCAGAAAAGGGATCATTACCGGGATGCTCGGAGGGAAGCATTCAACCAAACGGCTGGCAGATCTTGGTCTTGCTCCAGGGACAGAGGTGGAGATGATATCTTCATCATTCTCGTCAGGTCCGGTGCAGATAAAAGTATGCGGGTCGAGACTGGTGATAGGACGAGGTCTGGCCTCCAGAATATTCATTGAGCAGGAATGAGTGAAGAAAGAAAGATCAGCATAGTACTTGCAGGACAGGGTAATACTGGAAAATCAGCCGTCTTCAACTATCTCACCGGATTACATCAGCACATTGGTAACTGGGCAGGGAAAACCATAGAGAAATGTGAAGGCACTCTTTTTTATAAAGGGTTCACCATAGATGTGCTTGACCTTCCGGGGATATATTCCCTCACAACCTACTCAGAGGAGGAGAAGATATCAAAAGAGTACATAATAAACCAGAAGCCTGATTGTGTAATAAATGTCATTGACTCTACAAATCTTGAAAGAAATATGATATTCACTCTTCAGCTGCTTGAGCTGGAGTGTCCGGTCATTATTCTTCTTAATATGTATGACCTTGCAAAGAAGAAAGGTATTCAGATTAACTCGAGGGAGCTTGAGAAGAGATTCGGAGTTCCAGTAATACCGGCTGTTGCCTCGCGTGGAGCCGGACTCTCAAAAGTCCTTGACAAGGTTATAGATCTTTATAACAGCTCCACTGACCACTGGGTACCACGTTACGGTAAAGAGATTGAGAATTGCATAGATGAACTGACAGCTTTTCTTAATAATAAGGAACATAATTATCCGAAAAGGCTAATTGCCATAAAACTTATTGAGAAAGACAAAGAGATAACCCGGAAGATAGAGGAAGAATATCCTGGTCTGGCATTAAAAGCCAGGGATATGCATCGCAGGCTGGAAGATATTCATGGCCATGACGCTTCAGTTGTTATGGCTGACGAGCGAAGCCATCTTTCATACCAGATAATCAGGGAGATAACCACCTACAGAAAGACAAAACCCTCACTCAATGATCGTCTTGACACTATC
>QKCK01000276.1 GCA_003245695.1 Bacteroidota bacterium
CAAATTTGACCTCATATTCAGGATATAACGGTAAAATCTAAAAATTATTATCCAGTAATGAATTGTTTATCAGTGGTATAAGTGATACTGCATACAAGTACAATTACCTAAAACCGCACCTGACTGATTTTGACAAATGGTCTTTTTTTTTTGATTAAAAAACGCGTTTTACTTGAAGAGAGAAGGATCTGTTGAACGCACATTGTCTAAAAATGCAACAACAAATGCCTCTTTATAACCTGCTTTTCTGCATACTGACTGTAGCTTTGAGGCATCTGCAAGTTGAGTGAACTCACCAATAGTAGTACGCCATGCCCCTTTATAAAAATACTCCCAGGTATTATAGCTATTATCGCCTACTTTAATAGAATAGCTGCCCTTTGATGTTGATGTTGTAATAATCTGCACTCTGAATACTACTCTTTTTTCTTCGCCTGCTGCAGGTATTACTTCTGCGTTTTTGATTTCCGGCTTTTCCTCTTTGGCTATTTCAGACTCTTTTATAACCTCGGTTTTATTCCTGTCAGATGTGGCAGTTTCAGTGATTGGAATGGTATCCGGTCTGGATATTTCAGCACTCCTGACTGTTGCTGTCTGTATCGCCTGGTCGGGGGGTGTCACCTCTTCCTCAGGTTTTCTGATGGTTGCCTCATATTGGCTTAAGGGAACAGTCAACCCCATTATGATTGACCTCAGATCTTTTGACCTGGCAGCGGCTATGTTGTTGTTAACGGTGATCCGGTAGAGCTGTCCGGCCTTACTGCTTCCAGGTACTCTTCTGGTTAGAAAGGCAGATTTCCCCCCTTTCTTATCAACAGAGAATGCAATATCATCAAGTTCAGAGTTAATTCTCTGGCTTAAAAGCACTGGTCTTTCCCATGATTTGCCATTGTTTCTGCAGAAATAGAGGTCATACCCTCCCTGCCCTCCTGCTCTGTCAGAAGAGAAAAAAAGGTTATTATCGGAGTCAAGAAAAGGATATAATTCATTTCCTGCTGAGTTGATTTGGCTTCCAAGGCTTTCGGCCGTGGACCAGCCTGACCCATCCCTTTTTGAAATGTACAGATCAAGATCTCCTGATGGTTTCTCCTGGTCTGAGGCAAAGATCATATATTGATTGTCTGATGAGAGTGTCGGGTGGGTATATATTGTATTTTCCCTGCAGAAATTCAGGTAAGACTGATCAAAGCTCCATCCACTCTGAATACCTTCTGCCAGTCTTGTCGCATGAAATATCTTCTCTTTGCCGTCTTTTTCAGAGATACGGGTGAAAAACATAGTTTTATAATCACCGGTAAATGTGACAGCATCACTCGGACAATCAAATGGAAGCGTAGGGGAGAAGTCTGTATATTTGAAAAGAGTTCCTTCATATATGCCAGCATAGTAGGTTTTGAAAATGCCAAATGACATGTGATCACGAGGCATCTGTTCATCATTCTTTGATGAGGAAATAAATATGATACCATCAAGATAAAACATCACTCCTGATGATGGCGGGATTATCTCAAGGTCAAAAGTATCAATGCTTAAAAGATTGCCCTGTGTAAGCCCTGTATACTGATTCTTTTCTGTCGCCAGCCTTGCCTTGCTAAGCTCCTGTGAGCCGGTACATGAACTAATTGTGATGATGATGCATGCAATTATTATAAAGGTGGTTTTCATTTTCTGTAATAGATTATATCACCAGTGAACTCTCTCCTTCTTTCTTAGCTTTTTACCTGAAAAATTAATGCCCAGACTTATCTCTGCAAAAAGCTCCTTTTTATAGTATGGTGTGCCGATGGGATATTCAATAAAGGCTCCAAGATATAATGCGGGATAATTATATTGAAAGAAGAACGAAAAGTAGTCGTAGTTATTAAAAAAAGTGCCGATACATACCCTGTCAACATAAAGCTTAAGCATGGGTTTCAAAAGCTCTTTTGCGCTAAATGAGAGAGAGTCATCAGTATTAAGGATCAATGATGGTTCTAAAATAATGTTGCGTTTTGAACTAAGGACGAATTTATATCCGGCGGTGATGAAATATTCACGTGAGACAGGAATGGAATAATTACCAATTGTGTCAGGCTTTCCAAGGATATTTACTGCAGAAATTCCCGTAAATACTCTTGGGCTGTAATAGTATATTCCAAAATCGCAATTGGGGAAATAGGTCTCTGATGTTGTTGTCTCTGATTCAGTGGAGATTAAAGAGGTACTGTTATATACCCCTTTAAAGGATGCCCCAATCGAGATAAATGATGTTTTTGATTTTGATACTGGGATGTGGTATGATAAAGCCAAGCCGGCACCTATGCTTTTTGAGGCGGCACTGACATCGTTGAAGATAAAACCACCACCACCAACATTAATATACTCTTTTTTTGGTGTTGTTGTTACATAAGAGGGAGAGTACTTCGTAAATCTGCCATTCAGACTTAATACCTGTGATTTATATTTTCCGTGAAATGACGCAATAGCCTCAGCAGATAAAAAGTCTTTGCTTCCGGCAATAGCCGGGTTATAAAAGTAAGGAGTAAAGATGCGACAAGAGACAGGATTTATTGGCGTCTCCTGCCCCTTTGCTTTATTTATTGTCAGACAGAAAAGGCAAAGAATAATGACTTTGCTGCAGTTTCTTGTTCTATGAATCATACGAGAGACTCTCAGTAATGACATTGTCATCTTCAATGATTGAGGTAAATATTTCAGGCAAGTTACTATAAAAAGAGGCAAAAGACAAATATTGACAGGTTCTGCCGCTCATTTGCTGGGAGAGCTAGGGTTAGAATGCTTATATAATTAAATAGCCAAATGGTACGGAGATTTTATTTAAATCATATTTTTGTTCTACCTTAGACTGTAAAGAATACGATTGCCTATGGCTAATATTGATAACTATAAGATGATGCCGGGTGATAAACCCTGGATGTTGGCTGAGAAAGAGCT
>QKCK01000294.1 GCA_003245695.1 Bacteroidota bacterium
TGACCCCGTTATTTTTAATAAGTCTGTGATTCTGTATGATGATAACGACTACATAATTAAAACACCGTTAGATACGTTTCTCATTGGCTATCCCTTCCTGCTCGATGGATATAGCGAAATGAAAACCAAGGCAATAAACGATGCGCTAATCAATGATGCTCTGGACGTCTCTGATTATATGAAATACGCAAGAGACAGTGTCTTTACATTAGCATACCATTTAGAAAAGGGGAGTTGCTATATATTTGATAAACATCTGAATGAAAGCATAAAGACTATTCTTGTAGAGACCTATATGGAAGGGGAACCAATGGCTTATACAGGCGGAAGGAGATTCTATATAAAAGGCAGATTGTTTCTTGAAACTTTAGATCTGATAAGCAAATAGCCGGATCTCATGATGACGAAAACGAATATGGAACAAGACTACCAATCATTTTACCTTTCAGGTATTTCAACATATAGTTATTGTTCATACCTGACGCATAATGCAATAAATCATTATCTTTTGAACTGCAATACTTATCATTCATCCACAATAGTTAAATAATGAATAGAATTGGTAAAATAGCTGTTTTATTAATGCTCGCTTTCATGCTTGAATTACTTAATTCTTGTTGTGATTGTCCCGTGACAAAATATATGTATTATTCCAACTGCAGCCTGACCGTTAATAGTCTTGACAATAGCGGGCAAAACCCGGTTTTATCACAAAATTATATAATACCAAAGGAGGCATTTGGAATAAGAATATTGATTGAACAAAATGAAACCGGGGGTGAAGTCAAATCAAATGATTTTTCATTGATGCAGTCGGCAAGTGCATGCGATTGCTATTGCCCTCCTGACTCGTTATGGTTACCCATAGACAGTATCATTTCAGTTAATGTGATAACTGATTATGATTTTGATTCTGAACATACGGCAGGAGCAGATGTTTCAAAGTATTTCGTTGTTTACGAACGGGGAGAGTATACTGCAATTGATAAATACATAGATGGTCTTGACAATACTCTTTATGATCTTGAATATTATGGAATAGTATTTGATTTATTACTAATGACTCCACCAACAGCAGGTACTGTCCATCAATTTGATGTGAATATCAAACTGTCAGACGGAAGAATTCTTAATGCACAAACGCAAACATTGGAGTTATATTAATGAAGAAGCTAATTATCATAGTTTTGTTTCTGAACCTGTGGAGTTCTGCTTTTTCACAGGAAAACACAAAAACCTATACAAGATGGTATCTGAAACCTGCAGTTGGGTTAAACATTCCTTTAACAAAGTTATTCTCAGGATCAATTACTGACAACCTGTTTGAATACAGTGATAATTCATTTTACTGGCAATATATTTCAGCAACATATTTCTTTTTACCAAATTGGGGGCTGGAGTTTACTTATCAGCCAGGATACTCCCGGTGTATTTCAAACCGTTATGAAAGATATGCAGGAGAAATAGAAGCGGAATATGGTGATGAATATTTCGTATCCACATGTTCAGGGGCAGAATATAACAACTCTACAATAATCAGCGGAAGTATTGACAGAGGATATCTGGGATTGGTGTACAGATATGAAAGACGGAATTATGTCTTCTTACCTAAGCTAACAGTTGGTGTAACCTCATTTAATACCGATTGGGGCGAGACTGTTTTAAAGGAAAAAGGGAGCAATATAGTTTATGAACTCACTTATAAACCGGGGGAAATCTCCAACGACCATTTCTTTATCGCACCTTCCTTCGCATTTGGGTACAGACTTAATAAGTGGTTTATTGTAAACGTTGACTTACTGTATACGTACTTTAAAACAGATATTGAATATAAAAAACAGTTTTGTAATACATTTACCAACGAAGTAAAGACTGAAACTATTGATTATGACAAGAATATACACACTTTGAGTGTGGGAGTCAGTCTGATTTTTGAGCTACGACATGTAAAATACTGACAAATCATCAGGCATCGGTCAGACACACTGCTTATGCCCCATGTGAAACTTAAGCATATTAAACCTCATCCCCTGCCTTAAGATAAAAGCCTACGGCATTAAGCGCGTCACTCCTGCGGTAATACTCCGGATCGGCCAGCCCGGTATTCTCCAGGCGTTTGACCTTTATCATGGTACTGCCATCCTTTGGCTTCATTGCCTGAACTCCTTTTGTTGTACGGCTACCCACGGCATTGATAAGGGAAGTGTTGAACAGGACAATCTTCTTTATGCTGCTCATGGCAACAAGATCTATGTCGTGCTCAATGAGTTCGATAAAGATCAGGCGCGACTCATCATTAAAGGCATTTTTAAGTTTCTTGCGCGCATATTCGGTCTGAAAGCTCTCCATAGATATCTTACCTATCTTGCCATTCTCAAATGCAACGATCAGGAAACCTTTATATCTCTTATTCCCTGTCAGGTATATAGGTCTCTCTCCCTGTTCAAGTTCAATCTTCTGAAGCGCCTGTAGCTTGTCGGTGACTTCCTTCTTCTGAACTTTATAGACATTACACATGGAAGTAAATACAAGTATCTCATCTGAATTGGCGTCGTCAGATATTTTTATTGTTGCCGTATCAGAAGGAGCTTCACTCCTGTAGTTACTCCTCTCTGCCATCTCTATTTTCTTTCTCAGACTCTCTGCGCTTTGCATTGTTATCCCCTGTATTGATTTAAGCCCAAATGTGGGAAAATTTCCTTTTCCTTTTCTAAAGTACCTGCAATTTTTACAACATCAGAAATTGACCGACAGAAATGTTCTCTTACTTATGAGAGAGCTCACACTTGTTCCACCTGCTCCTCCACGCACAGCTTCTATATTGAAACCTGCTGATAAAGAGTGATCCATAGTAAGAATATAACGAAAGCCCACCCCGGCACTGACTCCCGGCATATACAAAGGGATATGTATAATGATTTCCTCATTC
>QKCK01000063.1 GCA_003245695.1 Bacteroidota bacterium
TCTGCCTGGCCGGGCAGTGAAGCTCTGGCGAAAAGTTAAGTAAGTCACACCGTCGGTGCTGTAAGAGAACTGACACATGGCACCTTTTGATACACTTACCCTCAGCCATACGGTATCACTCTCAAGAGTCACCGGGTCAGATCTCAGTATCTCAGCCCCTTTATCAGCATCGATGCATCTTGTGAGACACAGATGGTTTTTTCCCGATTCACTCCTGACAGACAAGGTAGCATAGTCTGACCCCATAATTACTAATCCGGCCTCTTCATTATCAAAGTTAGCCCTGAAAGTCATTTTGGTGGTGGCAGTGAACTCTTCGGCAGTGAACTTCTGTAACATCAGGTTTGGGATATCCCACAGATTTCTGAAGCCGTCAGGTTTAGGGATACAGTTGAGCCTGAAAAAACCCATGTTACCGGATGGATAGCCCCATGTGAGCTGTTTGTTGGCATGCCATTGCCATTGCACTCCCTGAACAGGGTCATTGAACTCGTCGCTCCCCGGAGGGGTAACGACTGTATAGCTCCTGCCCACATCCGGTTTGCGGAAGGTGGTCACCGGTTCGCCACACCCATCGCCATCAGGGTCAATACCAATTACAGGCCACCCATCTTTCCACACTAATGGATTAAGATGTACCACACGTCCATAGGCATCTTTATCCTGGAAGTGGATAAACCAATCCTCGCCGGCGACCGTTGATACCCAGGCCCCCTGATGAGGGCCATTTATGGCAGTAGAGCCCTGTCTCATCACCACCTTATATTCATAAGGACCAAGAACATTATCAGAACGGAGCACCAGCTGCCATCCTGCCGTAACACCTCCTGCAGGAGCAAAGATGTAATATTTGCCTTCACGCTTATAGAATTTAGGTCCTTCAACTGTAGGGTGTTCTTCATGACCATCAAAGACAACAACATCATTATCGTATGTTGCAGTAGCATCAGGCTTCATTGAACAGACCATGAGCACGCTCTTGGTGCCTGCCCTGCTTCCGGCAAATGCATAGACGAGATATGCCTTCCCGTCATCATCCCATAGGGGAGAAGGATCAATGAGCCCCTTGCCTTCCTTTATGATAACAGGGTCACTCCATGGCCCTGACGGAGTACCGGCACTGATCATATAGATGCCATGATCCGGATCGGGGAAGATGATGTAATATCTTTTGTTGAAGTACCGTATACACGGGGCCCATACACCACAGCCGTGACATACAGCTGAGTATTTCTCATAGGGAGGTAGCTTGTTCAGGGCATAACCCATAAGCTCCCAGTTGACAAGGTCACGTGAATGCAGTAGCGGTAAACCGGGTATACAGTTGAATGATGATGCTGTCATATAGTAATCACTATCAACACGTATCACATCCGGATCAGAATAATCGGCATGGATGACAGGATTGGTGTAGGTACCATTACCATTGTCAGGACTCCATACCTCTGACACTGTCAGAGAAGAGTTTATGCCATCCTGTGCTGAGGCATTATTGCATGTGCAAAACACTGAAAACACCACTGGAATGATAACCAGATGATATATATGTTTACTGATCATATAAATGAAATAAAGATTCATGCTGATTCAAATTTAAATAACTATTTTAGTACATCCTATATCATCGGGTTGATAATAGGAAAACCTGATCGGAGATGAATCGTACGCGTGGCCAATTCATAGTAATATGGATAATTTACGGATTTGCTTTGCTTTTTGCACTGGAACAGACAGTTCTCCTTCTTAAAGAGCTGATAACCCTCGCCGGAATGAAGCTTGATATTGCTCCCGGCATCGTCAAATACTCACAGGCATTCTGCTATTTCCTTGCATGGGTGGCAATACTCCTGATACTTATAAAGATAATCAGAGGTGAAGGTGTCTCTTTCACTGATATAAGATTCAGAAAATTCAGGCATCATCTCCTGATCTTTGTTATTGTGGGGATCGTTGCCCAGGTAGCAACTGAATATGTTATTAAGGCCCGAAGGGCTGCCTTCAGACCATATCTGAACAGGCATGACTCATCCATGGTCGAGTTTCTTAATCAGTCACAGGTAGTAAAAATCATTCCAATATTACTTATAGCGGCCACTCTGTTCGTTGCTTTTTTTGTTCTTACCAGAGAAGAGGAGTAGTTTAGTAATGAAAATTGAAATAGTAACCCTTAACGGGAAGGATATTGCCGAAGTCATATCTGACGGCATTGTAATCAGGGAGACTCAGGATGCACTTGATCTGATGGCTGACTGCAGCTACCAGGGTTGCAGCCGTATCATTATCCATGAAGAGAATATCATTCCCGGGTTCTTCGATCTGAAAACAAGGATAGCCGGAGACATACTTCAGAAGTTCTCAACATATAATGTGCGCCTTGCCATTGTAGGCGATTTTGTTAAGTTTCATGGAAAGAGTCTTCGTGACTTTATCGTGGAAAGTAACCGATATGGACGCATATGTTTTACCTCAACAACAGAGGAGGCTCGTGAGAAACTGGCACATTAAAAGAGAGAGAGGCAAATCTCCTATGATAAAAAGAAAGCGTTCGATATATGTGCTGTCACTGTTCTTTATTGGTTTAGCACTTCTCCTGGTACCTGATATGATAGTGCGAAGGTCATGCCGTGGATTGCTGTTTACATCTGAGGAGGAAGTACCGCACAACAAAGCCGGACTATTGCTTGGCACATCAAAATATACCGGCAGGGGTAGGCTAAACCTCTATTACAAGTACCGTATTGATGCTGCAGTAAGCTTATATAAGGCTGGTAAGATAGATTATATACTGGTTAGCGGAGATAACAGCCGTAAAAGCTACGATGAGCCCACGGAGATGAAGAATGACCTTGTAAATGCCGGTGTACCTGCCGGAAAGATTTTTCCCGACTATGCCGGCTTTCGTACTCTTGACTCTGTAGTACGTTGCAGGGAGATATTCAGCCAGGATAGTATAACAGTTATCTCACAACGTTTTCATAACGAAAGAGCAGTATTTATTGCTAAGCATAAGGGAATAACAGCTGTTGGCTTTAATGCCAGGGATGTAACCCGTTCGTATGGAGCAAAGACCAGGGCAAGGGAAAAGCTGGCACGGGTGAAGATGCTGGCCGATCTTGTCTTTGGCAAGAAACCGAAGTTCCTCGGAGAGAAGGTGGAGATAAGGTAACCTCAAATACAGTTTTTATCAGCCTCAAAAAAAGAACCCTGCTCCGGTTATTCCGGGCAGGGTTTTCTTTTAAAGATTTTAGTCCTGAAATTTATGCCTTATCGTTGCTTCCCAGAACGTTAACCACCTTATGTTTATACAGTTCTTTCAGTTTATCACGTGCCGGACCCAGATAGTTGCGTGGATCAAACTCACCGGGTTTCTCAACAAACACCTTGCGGATGGCAGCTGTCATTGCCAGACGACCATCACTGTCAATGTTTATCTTGCAGACAGCTGACTTGGCAGCTCTGCGAAGCTGATCTTCAGAGATGCCGGCAGTATTTTCCATCTTACCACCATACTGGTTTATCTCAGCAACGATATCCTGTGGTACGGAAGAGGCACCATGGAGAACAATAGGGAAACCAGGGATACGTTTCTCACACTCTTCAAGAATGTCAAAACGAAGTGGTGGAGGCATCTCTCCGGGGGCAACCTTGAACTTGAACGCACCATGAGATGTACCTATAGAAATTGCCAGTGAATCAACCCCGGTCTTCTTTACAAAATCTTCAACCTCTTCAGGCCTGGTATATGATGAATGCTCTGCGGAAACCTCATCTTCAATACCTGCAAGAACACCCAACTCACCCTCAACAGTGACATCGTACTGATGTGCAAAGTCAACAACCTGCTTTGTAAGTCTTACATTTTCTTCATATGAGAAATGAGAACCGTCAATCATAACAGATGAAAAACCCATCTCAATACATGACTTACATGTCTCAAATGAATCACCATGATCAAGATGCAATACAATAGGTATTGCACAACCTAACTCCTTTGAATATTCAACCGCTCCCTTGGCAAGATACTGGAGCAGGGTCTGGTTAGCATACTTACGCGCACCCTTTGATACCTGTAGTATCACCGGCGATTTTGTCTCAACACAGGCACTGATAATAGCCTGCATCTGCTCAAGATTATTGAAGTTGAAGGCAGGAATCGCATATCCTCCCTTAACAGCTCCCTTGAACAACTCTCTCGAATTAACTAACCCTAATTCCTTATAATGTACCATAATAATTTGTGTTTAAATGATCTGGTTAAGATACGTCTTTTAGAGGTAGCTGCAAAATCTTTTACAAAAATCAGAACAATGCTTTAAATCATTCAGTGTCTGTTAGCGGATCTTCTGGTGCCTGTCTCTGCACTTATCCGGCAATTGAACTTATGTTATGCACTCATACTGTTTTTATGATTCGTAATAAAAGAAAAAGTCAAAAATTTTGTATTTGTAAATATTAATATTTTATATTTGCAATATATAAGAAACTTATATAATAAGAAATATGATATCAACAGATTTGATTAAGGGGTCGCTTAAGACGATAGTCCTTAAAGTACTTGAAGAAAACGGACGCATGTATGGGTATGAGATAACGCGTAAGGTTGAGGAACTCACTGAAGGGAAGATCAAGCTTACCTACGGAGCTCTCTACCCTGTGTTGCATAAGCTTGAGAGTGACGGGGTTCTTGTAACAGAGTCGGAAAATTACAACAACCGTATTCGCATCTACTATTCTCTTACCGAGAAGGGGCATTCAGTGGTAGCAGAGAAGATAAGGGAGATGAAGGATTTTATTGAGTCTCTTCAGAGCATTGTTAACCCGCAGACTGGTATTAGTTATGCCTGAGTTGACTCTCAACGAGATAGACAGGATAAGCCGTGACGTGAGGTCACAGGAGATCACCTTTTCACATCTGGCTGATGAGCTTATAGATCATATCTGTTGTGATGTGGAGTATGAGATGATGCATGGTCTTGAGTTTCATGATGCATATAGGTCTGTCAGGGAGAGGATAGGTACGCGGAGGCTAAAGGAGATTCAGGAAGACACTTTGTATTCAGTTGACACAAAATACAGAAAGATGAAAAAGACAATGAAGATTTCCGGCATAGCGGGCACGGGGTTGCTCGGTATTGCCGCAATGTTTAAGATTATGCACTGGCCCGGTGCCGGCATAATGATGACTCTAGGTGCATTGGCGCTGGCCTTTGTATTCTTACCTTCTTCCCTGACTGTTCTCTGGAAGGAGTCACACAGCGGAAAGAGGTTATTCCTCTTTATCTCTGCATTCTTTGCTGGTATGTTTTTTATAGTGGGAATTCTCTTTAAGATACAGCACTGGCCGGTGGCTGGTGTAGTATTGGCTTTGGCAGTAGTTACGGCCCTTTTCTTCTTATTGCCGGCATTACTGACATATCAGTTGAAGAGACTGGAAGATAAAACTTTAAAGAAGATTTACATTCTGGGGGCTATAGGGCTGGTATTTTATATCATTGGGCTATTCTGTAAGATACAGCATTATCCCGGTGCAAATATTATGCTGCTTACAGGAGTGATATTTCTGTTCTTTATTGTATTTCCATGGTATTCATATTTAAAATGGAAAGATGAATATAACATCAGTTCCGGGTTTCTGTTTATTGTTATTGGTTCAGTAGCTCTTGTTGTTCCTTCATTACTTGTAAGTCTGAACCTTCAGCGATCGTATGAGGTAGACTTCTATTCTCATCAGAGAGAGCAACAGGCACTCTTTAATTACAGCTATAATATTAACAGTGAGTACAGGTCAGCATGCAATGACACTGCTGATGCAAGATTAATGTCAGAGGTAGATGCTGTAACTGAAGAAATTCTGAATCTGGTTTCCGGAATAGAAAAAAAGATGGTTACGACATCAGAAGGTAAACCAGGCACGCCTGCAGATGCAGGGCTCTATTTTATTTCTTCGGAAAGTGGGAATGAAATACGATATGCAGCCTTAAAAAGGCCGTTTAATATCTCTGCTTACAGCTACTTCCTTGCTGCAGGAACAGAAACGAGGACTATGCTGGATGATTCTTTACAGAAGTACTCTTCCTATATCGCATCCTTTGCTACGGATAATGCTGCCATGGCTTATACCAGGCTGCTTGATCCCTCTGCTTATTTTGATGTGGCTTCATCTGTAGAAAGTGTTCCGTTGATGAGAGCACTTCATATGACAGCATTGCTTAAAAACAGTATACTGGCAGCTGAAGCAATGGTATTAAAGTCAATAACGAACAAAGCAGTAACAAAAAATTAAAGCCATGAAAAAGAAGCTATATATTTTAGGTTTAGTAGATGTGGGTGTTATTGTTCTTGGTGCAATATTCAAGCTCAATCACCTTCCTGGTGCCGGCATTCTTCTTAGTGCAGGTATTATCACTATGGTTTTTATCTTTCTCCCTCTGGCACTATGGAGTAATTTCCGTTACGAAGACGAGAAGCAGCCGGCTCTCCTTAACATTGTTACATGGATCACCTGTTTTGTGATTTTTATCTCAATGCTGTTCAAGCTTATGCATTGGCCTGGTGCCGGTAAAATGCTTATGGTGGCACTTCCGTTCCCATTCCTGGTATACCTCCCTGTTTATCTTGTTGTTACATCCAGGATAAAGGGTTACAGTATTTATAAGACAGTGAATGTGTTGTTCCTTCTGGCCGCTGTAGCAGTTATTTCAGCCTTACTGGCTCTTAATGTCACAAAGGAGAGGATAAATGACAGTCTGGCATTGTCAGAAGACTATAATAAGGTAGAGGCGTTACTGGCTGATCTGCCGCATCAGGAGACAGACAAGGCTATGTATGATGGTATTGATAATGTTCTGGCTGTTGTTGATGATTATCAGAGAGAGATATTAATGGTCTACGGGCTGTCTGAAGAAGAATGGAACAAAAACCCTCAGGCCATAGTCGATTACGCAACAAGGAAAGTTGGTGCCGCCGGGCTCATAAGGGGTGACGGGCAGCATGCTGACACCAGGCTTGAGGATGCACTTATCGCTCTGCTAAAGATATCTGATGAGGCAGGAGAGACAAAGGCATTAACCATGAGCATTGGAGACGTTGTTGGTTTACGTAAGCCTTTTCATGAGCACGGTCTGTGGAGCAATCTTTTATTCGGAAATGTGACGCTGTCGTGGGTTTTAGTGTACCTCGATGGTCTTGAGACAGATCTTAAGATTATCAGGTCAACGCTCTGACCGGAAACATGTAAAGGATAAAGCGAGACAGGGTGCAATGGAGACAATCCTATTTCACCCTGTTTATCTCTTTAAAGAGGGCCCTGAAACATGCTGCTTCACTTTTTTTCTCTGACTGATCAGGGTTATAGAACGAATCCAGGAATCTGTTGTTTCCTGACCATACTGTCTGCATCATTCCCTGGTAGTTTTCTTTTATGGTGGCATCAGATCTTTTTCTAAAGTGCCTGATCATTCGGGTCTGTTTCACTGCAACGGAGGGGTTTCTCCAGGGGCAGGTAATGACTCTCAATCCTTTTTCAGCAAACAGAGGGGCAGTCTTGTGGGCATGTTCATAATGCCAGTCACATATCACGATGTCCTTTTTTATCATCTCTATTGCAGGCCAGGTGCCGTTGAAACTTCCTTCCCATCCGCCTGTACCTGAGGTGTGTCCGTCGATGAGGCGGTCACCCCATATCCACAGCTCACGATTTCTGAGAGCCAGATGATCACGGATTCTGTTCACTTCGTCTGCAAACAACTCTGCCCTGTTATGGCCAGCACACCGTGTACAACGACCGATATAAAACACCTCATCCATACCGGCATGGAAGGCATCGCTCTCAAATACATCACATATCTCATCAACGATATCAAAAACGATCTGGTGTACATCAGGATGTAACGGACAATAGCTCTTGCAATAGAGACTATCCTTGTTTGGCCATTTATACTTCTCCGGCATTTCTACTTCCGGTGTCTCGTCAAACTCAGGGTAGGCAGAAAGCAGCTTGCCTGTTCTCTCTGCCCACGACTGATGACCAAGGAGATTTACCTGGGGGATGAGCCTGATGTTATTCTTGCGGCATACCTCTACCAGCTGTTTTACATCGCTCTCAGACAACCCTGAGGGGTCAGCAAGTTCCGGATGACTCTTATACCTGTAACCGTATTGCACCATGAGTACAATGACATTAACATCCCTGGGAGCCAGTTCCTCGTCAATGAACCTGACAAACCTCTCAATATGTTCAGGAGCCGGGGCAGAGATGCAGAATCCTCTTACCGGTAGTATACTATCATCATGCCTTAAAGAGCAAGATAATGCAAGTATTCCTGAAAGTACAATTATTACTGACAGACCTGAAAATACAATTATTCTTCTCATGGCTTTTTTTTATTAAATGTCAGAAAAATATTGATCTGAGCAAAAAACATTGATCGGTAGAAATCTGTTATTCTGATATCAGCAGAATAAAATATAGCGTGTATCTTAGCGTATATCTGTGGTAATAATACCTGAGAGATATTTATGGTGGAGTAAAATAAAAAGGGGATGAGATTCAAGGGGAAAGTTGTTATAATAACAGGATCTGGTCATGGTATAGGTGCCTCTATTGCCATGGCTTATGCCTCCGAAGGAGCGTCTGTTATTATTGCAGAGAAGGATCAGGAGCTAGGATCGGAGACGGAGAAGATCATAGTAACAGAGGGGTTCAAAGCAACACATATACTTACAGATGTAAGTAATCCGGATGACATTAAGGCTTTGGTAAGCAAGAGTGTATCTCTTTTTGGAAGGGTTGACATACTCGTAAACAATGCCGGCATTTCGCTCATGAAGTCACCCTATGAGCTCACTGTTGATGAGTGGGATACTGTTTTAAACACTAATCTCAGAGGCATGTTTTTATGTTCACGTGAGGTAGCAATGGTGATGAGAGATCACGGTGGAGGATCAATAGTCAACATTGCTTCAACGAGGGCATTCATGTCTGAGCCCGGGTCTGAAGCTTATGCAGCTTCAAAAGGGGGTGTCGTTGCTCTTACCCATGCTCTGGCAGCCTCACTTGCAGCAGATAACATAAGGGTGAACTGTATAAGTCCCGGATGGATAGAGACAGGAGATTATGGCGTCTTAAGGGAGGCTGACCATAAGCAGCACTTCTCCGGGCGTGTAGGCAGACCCGGCGATATAGCACAGGCATGCCTTTTTCTTACATCTGAGGGTAATGAGTTTATCAATGGAGAGAATATAGTCATTGACGGAGGCATGACCCGTAAGATGATCTATGAGCCATAGTATATTGATATATTCTTGTTTTGAGGGATCAAAAACAGTATTGAAACTGAATCAGTAATTATTTTTAGTATCTTCATTTTTAAAGTTATACATTGAATATCTTTAAAGATGAAAGAGCTCCGTCATTACCCCCCGTATCGTTTTATTGTGCTTGCAGTCTTCATGCTTATAACAATTGCCATTGAGATACAGTGGCTGTCGCATGCTGCTGTTGCCAGGCCGGCGGAGGTCTTTTATGCAGGTCAGTTCAACCCTGCCTCTTTCCTGAATATTGATTTCATGGCAATGGTTTATATGCTGGCTTTCCTTGTGATGAGTTTCCCGGCCTCATATGTGATTGACACCTATGGCATAAGACAGGGACTGGGTATAGGTGCTGCACTGCTTGGTGTCTTCAGTATCATCAAGATGCTCTATGCCTCAAGTTTTACAGGGGTCATCATAGCTCAGACAGGGTTGGCAATTGCGCAGCCTTTTATCTTAAATGCTGTTACAGCTCTTACTGTTAGATGGTTTCCTCTTAATGAAAGAGCTATGGCAGCCGGTCTGTCTGCCCTGGCACAGTATGTAGGCATTGTAATAGCCATGCTTGTAACACCTCTGCTGGTTGGCTCTGACCCCTCCTCACCTGATTATGGCTCCGGCTTTGAACACATGCTGCTTATCTATTCCATATTAAGTGTCGGGAGTGTTTTGCTGTTTTTCATTTTTATGCGTGAGACACCTAAAGGAGTCCCCTTTGATGTGAGCGCGAGAACACCTTTCATGAAAGGGATGAGACTGATACTCTCTCATCGTGATATGAAGATAACTATATTCCTTTTTCTCATAGGACTGGGTATCTTTAATGCTGTAAGCTCAATGACAGACTCAATAGCAGAGCGCCTTGGGGTGAGGGACTCCGACGGACTTATCGGTGGTCTGATGCTTATCGGTGGTATAGCAGGAGCTATAATAATACCTCTCTTATCTGACTATTACCAAAAACGCAGGCTATTTCTTATTATATGCCTTGCCGGCATGGTACCAGGTGTTGCGGGGCTTACCTTTGCGCCTGTGATGGCACATCAGCCTGAGACAGTATATACTGTTGCCCTTGTGTCCTCTTTTATACTCGGTTTCTTTGTTATGAGTGCCGGGCCGATAGGGTTTCAGTATGCTGCTGAAGTCAGTTACCCTGCTCCCGAGTCAGCTTCGCAGGGGATATTGTTATGGATAGGCCAGCTGACAGGGATGGTTTTTGTTGCAGGTATGAGTATAGATAACAATCATTACCTGGGGAAGATTATGATACTCTTTTCAGTGCTAAGTATTGTTTCATTAATTGCAGTCTTTTCACTGCGTGAGAGTCCGCTTATGAAGACAAAGGGATAGGGCAGAGGTAATGCCTGTCAGAAGGTATAGCCAAAACCGACATAGAGAGCATTATTACCTGCTCCGGCATTAATGGAGTGTGCCCAGTCAAGTCCTATTACAGTGTTTTCATTCATAACCAGTTTGCCTCCCAGACCATATGATGAGTACCATTTACTGTCTGTATTGCTGAAGTATTTCTGTTGTTCAACAGGTGTTAATGAAGAGAGGTCCATTTCTATCGGCTTGATGAGGTAACCGGTATGAAAAAGAGGGACAGCTCCAAGATACCAGTTCTGTTTTATGAATCTGAATCTGACGAGTTTTGCTCTCAGCTCGAAATTGGCCATTACGAATTGTCGGGCCATAATACGGTTCTGATGTATCCCCCACAATGTACCTGTACCACCAAAGCCCTCAGTGCCGTCAGCCAGTACCTGCCTGGTATAGAAAGGCAATGACCCGAAGCAGGCATCATAACGCAACCGATATGCAAATGAGAGCTTTTCAGATACCAGGGTGATATAATGCCGGTGAGTGATGGCTATCTGCAGGGCATTGTCATTGTTACCAAGAAAAGAAGGGGTATAACGTAAGGTGAAGTCTGTCCATATACCCTTCATCGGGTTTGTGAGACGATCACGTGTGTCATATACCAATGCTCCTCTTAGGGCATTAGCCCACCCACCATCTTTTTCATTACTGCCAATGATGCCCCATGCGATATACTGATCATATAATGTTGGCACATCAGGTGCTATATCGGTATCATCAACACCCTTGTTCAGTTTTTCAAAGTCGACCCTTGATGTATTGTAATGTGCTATATCAGCCCCTGCCTGCCAGTTGATAAAGGTACCGGGGATAGTGTCCTGGATGAAAACAGCAATACGTGCCACCCTCTGCTCATAGTTGTAGAATGGTGCTGTGATATAGCTTGCAGAGCTGCTCTCATGGTAATCTGAGTCGTATATGGTCTGATAACCATTGTAGCCGTAGAAGGGATAGAGAGTTGATCTGGTATATGATACTTTTGCCGATAGCAGAAACCTGCCATAATCGAGATACTCAAGGCCGAAGTTTGTCTTGCCCTTTGTCCCATGCGCCGCAGCTATGGTAAGCGAACGGTAGAAATTTGGATAGAGTCTGCCGTCGCCATAATCAAAGATTGTTGAATAGATCCCCAGGTACAGACCTATGAACGGATCTATCTGGAACTCAGGCAGAGGGGCCAGGTTATACCCTGTCTTGGCTATATATTTGTCAGACATGAAGAGTGAGGTGTCGGAAGCTTCCCTGCCTGCCCTGAGAGTGTCAGTCTGCCCTGCAACAGTGGCTGTCAGCATCAGCATCATAAGAGAGAGTATTGTTGTAATCTTCTCTTTTTGACGGCGGATTTCTATATGCATAGTACATGTATTAGTGTCTGTTCGATTTATCCCGGGCTGAATATTTTTTCAGATATACCTGATGCATCAGGTAAGCTTCAACGCCGTTGATGTTTTTAGCGCCACCAAGAAACTCTGCCTCAATGAAAGCTTTACAGGCTTTCTCGAGTACCTGGGCAACGACAAACGCCTCTTCCATATCGCGGCCGATGCATACTGCACCATGATTAGCCATCAGTGCAGCCATCCTTCCCTTGAGAGCCTTCAGGGTCCCTTTTACTATCTTCCCTGTCGAAGGCAGGGCGTAAGGTGCAACACGTACAGAAGGCCCTATGATCTGAGCCATATCATCGAGGACAGGAGGCACCTCCCTTCTTGCTGCCGCACATGTTGAGGCATTCATCTGATGCGTGTGTATGACAGCATTTATCTCCCTGCGCGTTCGATATATCTCTGAATGAAGCCTGTGTTCAGATGAAGGTTTTATCTCTCCTGTATATTCAGAACTGTTTATATCAACCAGTACTATGTCCTCAGGAGACAAGCCATCATATTTTCTGCCACTGGGTGTTATCAGCATATGATCTTCATCTGCCCTTATACTTACATTACCCCATGTGCGAGCCACAAGACCTTCGTTAAGCAGCATGAGGCCTGCTTCAATAACCTGTTTTCTCTTTTCATCAAGTGATTCCATATTACGAGCTGAACCGTTTTGTATTAATATTCTTATATGTCTGTCGGAGGTTTACATACAGCTCTTTGTATGTTTTGTAGAGTGAACTGAATATCTCCTGCTTGTCGGCTTGTGGTTCAAACACCTTCCTGATATGTATCATTTTGTTTACCTCTGAGAAGCTGCTGAAGGTACCGTTGCCAACGAAGGCGCAGACGGAGGCTCCTATTGCTCCGGCCATTGTCGGCTCTGTGATGGTCTCAATACGTTTGCCTGTGATATTGGCAATGCCCTGCATCCATTTTTCATTGACAGAGCCGCCACCGATGGCACGCAGGGTGTCAACAGTGAATCCGAAGTCTCTTTCGTAGTTCTCAAGTATCCAATGCAGGTTATATCCTATACCTTCAAGCATGGCTTTGATCATGTGACCGCGTTTATGCTCCAGGCTGAGATTGAAGAGTGTACCGCGCGTTGTGGTGGTGCTTACCGGACATCGCTCTCCCAGAAGCCATGGTGTAAAGATCAGATGGTCAGAGCCATCAGGTATGCCTTCTGTCTCTGAGTCAATGAAGTTGTAGATGTTTTCAATCTTTGGATCTTCTTTCTCAAGCTTATAAAAGTTATCAATCATCCAGTCGAAGTTTGAGCCGGCTGACTCTGTTATTCCTACGAGGAGGTTTAGATCAGGGTCGGCACTCTGAAGGAAGAAAGCACCGTTTTTATGTTTCAGTATCTTTTGTGTTGCCAGTCCGGCCCAGGCTGATGTGCCAAGATAGATGTGTGCCCTTCCGTCGCTGTTGGCTCCTGAGCCCATGGCTGCACTCTGTGTGTCATCACAGCCGCCGAAAACGGGTATCTGCCCCGGCAGATTCATCGCAGCAGCGGCCTCAGAGGTAAGGGTGCCGATGACATCTGTTGAACGTACCAGTGGAGGCAGCTTACGCATATCTATACCTGCTGCCTTGAAGACAGTGCGTTCCCAGTCTTTTCGCTTAAGGTTAAAGCCATAGGAGCAGGCACCTGTCCATTCAAACACCTTTTTGCCTGTAGCCCTGAACTTAAGATATCCGTTGACATCAAGGAGAGTGTCGGTATTATTATATACTTCAGGACAGTGTTGTTTCAGCCAGCTTAATTTTGGTATTACATCCTTACCTGTTATCTCAACCCCTATCAGACTCCTGAACACCTTTTTCCCTCCAAGCATTCTCATCAGTCTCTGGGCTTGTTCTTCTGCTCTGCCATCAACCCAGGTGATATTTGGATAGAGGATATTACCACCGGCATCAAGAGGGATAATGCCCATTGACTGTGTAGAGAAGACAATGCCTGTGATGTGGGCAGTGTATCTGATATCCGTGGCAATGATCTGTCGTGTGTTTTCAATCACGCTGTTCCAGTAGTCTTCGGGGTTCTGTTCAACCCATCCGGGCTTGGGATACCTGAAAGGGTATGAGGTGGTATGGCTGGCCACCACTACACCACGGTCACTTACCAGGGCGCTCTTGACGGAGCTGGTGCCTACATCATGTGCCAGAACGTATCTATCCATGGGTAGTCAGTTTACTCCTTCGATATTCTGAAAGACTCTTTCAAAACGTGCCAGTGCATCATCAATGACTTCGTCAGTGTCAGCGGCGCTTGTATACATACGGCTTCCTGCCAGGGTGACAATTCCTTCGGCCATGTATGCTGCCCCCATCTCTTCCATCATATGTTTTCTGACCTTGACCTCTTTCAGGGCGTGGGGCAGTGTCCAGGGACGTCTCATGTTTATCCTGACAAACATGGTGGCTGATGTCTCCAGGTGGCATATAGACCCCTGGTTGTATGCCACGAAGGGAAGGTTGTATTTAATGATCAGTTCCTGTAATCCTTTTGTTAGTCTGTCGCCGGCACGGCCTGCCCTGGCACAGGCATCACTCTTCTCAATCTCAAGCAGGGTATGAAAGCCTGCTGCAGAGCTCAGGGGGTTGGCTGACATGGTCCCCCCGACCATGGCACGTTTGCTGGCCCCCTGTAGCCCTGCTGCCAGGCATGACATATACTCTTTTTTACCTCCCAGGCCTCCTGCTGCCGGATAGCCTCCTGCCACTACCTTACCGAAGATTGTCAGGTCAGGCATGACATTGTAATATCCCTGTGCACCTGAAAGCCCTATCCTGAAAGCAGTGACCACCTCATCGAAGATAAGCAGCGCCCCGTAACGTGTGCATAACTCACGTACCCTGGCGTTGTAGTCAAAGTCAACAGGACGCGTACCACTCTCAGGCCCTACTGGCTCCAGAATCACTGCCGCGGTGCCGCCCAGCAGCCTGTTACGCCTCAGCCTCCTCTCCAGCGCCTTTATGTCATTGGGATAGACCTCCTGCGTGTGTCTTGTGCATCCACGCGGTATGCCATGTGCATCAAACCTGCCAGTGCCCGGAACACGCATACCATAAACCATCTGGTCACTCCAGCCATGGTATGCTCCCCCGACCTTGATAATCTTCTTCCTGCCGGTGACGAGCCTGGCAACCCTGATAGATGCCATAACTGCTTCAGTGCCACTGCCCAGCATGCGAAATAACTCAACCGAAGGGATATGATTACAGATGAACTCTGCTATCTTATACTCATACTCATGAAAGAGGCCTGTGGAAGGACCACATTCATTGATGACCTCTATGGCCTTCTCCCTTACAACCTGATGATTACTGCCGAGGACCGTGGGACCACCAGCCTGAATGAAGTCAATATACCTGTTGCCATCAAGGTCATAAAGATATGCCCCCTCAGCTTTGGTAAATACAAGAGGGAAGGGGTAATTGAAAGCAAGGTTGTGCTGTACTCCTCCCGGAATAAAATTCATGGCTGTGGATATCATCTCTTTTGACTTTGTACACCTGCTCTCAAAATATTCAAGGTAATGCTTCATCTTCTCACTGGTGACAGGACGGACAGGCATTCCGACGAGACTGTCAAGCCTTTGGTATATTTCGTCAACATTGTGATACTCAGAGATGGAAAAACCGGTTTTAGTCATAAAGCTTGTATTATATGTTTCTGTTCAGTAAGCGTTTAAAAAGTCTTAGTGTCTTATATTGCCCTTTATATGGCGGATACCTGAAGGGGAGGTCAGGGTTGAGCTTATAGTGAACACCCTTAAGGTTACTGAAGGTATTGAACGAAGCCTCCCCGTGATATTTACCCATACCACTGTTACCGACACCGCCAAAGGGCAGGTTCTTGTTTACATAATTGAGCATAGAGTCATTGATGCAAACGTTGCCTGATGATGTGTGTCTTATGTATTGCTCCTGTTCTTTGCGTACGGAGGAAAAAATATATACCACCAGGGGCTTCTCACGTGAGTTGATAAATGAGATGACATCCTCACTATTCTTATAGGTTATAACAGGTAAAACAGGGCCGAAGATCTCATCCTGCATAACAGGCAACTCTGTGTTGTGAGGCACTATCAGCGTTGGCGATAACTGCAGGTTATCAGCCGAGTAGTCTCCACCATAGATGATATCCCCCTGTTTGAGATAGTCAATAAGTCTGGTGAAGTGATTCCTGTTTATTATCCTGGTGTAATCAAACCTGCTGTTACTTATGAACTGTTCAGTATGTGACTTAAAAGCATCGCAGAATGCCTTGAAGTCATTGTCATGGACCATGACATAGTCAGGGGCCACGCACGACTGTCCCGCATTGAAGAACTTGCCCCAGGCGATGCTCTTTGCGGCCTTTTCTATATTGTAGTTTTCTGTAATGATTACAGGACATTTACCTCCCAGTTCAAGCGTCACCGGTGTAAGGTTGGCAGCAGCCATCTTCATCACCTCCCTGCCTACCGAAACACTGCCTGTGAAAAAGATATAGTCAAAGCGCAACTGTAACAACTCCCTGGCTGTCTCAACGCCGCCCTCACAGACACATACATATTCATCATAAAAGACCTCGCCAAGAAGATCCCTGATAAGAGCCGAAGTGTGAGGAGTGAATTCTGATGGTTTCAGCATAACTGTATTGCCAGCAGCGATGGCACCTATCAGAGGAGACATACAAAGATCAATGGGATAATTCCAGGGCGCAATAATCAGCACCTGCCCATAAGGCTCAGGGACAACAGATGCCTTCGAAGGGAAAATCATCAGTGGCGACCTCACACGCCTCTTTCTGTTCCATTGCTTTACATTAGCAATAGCAGTATCCAGCTCATGAAGCATACCCATGTATTCTCCCAGAAATGATTCCTGTACAGGTTTACTCAGATCTCTTCTTAGTGCTTTGTATATGCTTATCTCATTCTCGTGAAGCACTCTTTTCAAATCCTTTAGTGCCTTTAGCCTGAAATCAATGTCAAGCGTCCGGCCTGTTCTAAAGAACTTTTTTTGTTGTGCGTGTATTTCGTTTAACTGAATCATGATCATTTTTGATAAAATCAAATGTAGTAATATATGTAAATAAAACAAATAACCGATATTAAAAAAATGACCAATAGTCAGTTTAATTATATGGGTTAAATTATTACATTTGTAACTGACAAGTACAAATGGGAATAGCAGAACGAAAGGAGAGAGAGAAGCAGAGGCGCAGGGAGGAGATCCTTGATGCAGCTGAAGAGATATTCTTTGACGCCAACGGAGAGAAAGGGACAATGGATGATGTGGCTGAGAGGGTTGAGCTCAGTAAGGGGACACTTTATCTTTATTACCGTAACAAGAATGATTTATTATATGCTATAGCTGAGAAGGGTGTAGGGTTATTACTTGAATATTTTGCAGGGGTTATCAGGGAGGGGCTTTCAGGCCGTAATCAGTTATCTGATATAGGTGATGAGTTTGTAAGGTTTGTGGAGGATTATCCGAAGCATTTTGAGCTGATTCTTCGTTTTGAGCTTGCTGGTTATCAGTCGCCTGATGGAGGTGACAGGTTGTTGATGGAGCCTGCTTTAGCATTTCTGCGTGAGGTGCTTGTTCGCGGGCAGAAGGATGGCTCTATCAGGGATGATATTACAGAGGATGAGATTGTGATTATTTTATGGTCTCAGATGATAGGGCTGATGCAGAGTATTCTGCGTAAGGAGCGATATATAGATTTTTACGGTGTGGAGCTGAAGAGGGTAATAAAGGGGCACTATCGCATCATAATGAAGGGCATTGAGCCTAAGTCAACGGAATAGCAAAGGCAAAAGCGAGGCTATAACATCATAAGCTTTACCACTATGCATAGCTTTCAGGGTTCCTGATAGCATTTTTGATGTATTTAAACAGTCGTGCTCCGTGAGATGCATCCGCCAGGCGATGATCGATGGCAATAGTAAGTGACATCATTCTGCGGATGGTTATTTCATTATTTACTACAACAGGTTTCTTCTGTATACCCCCCATTACAAAGACGAATGAGAAATTGGCAGTAGGCAGCAGTGCCGGAAACCCGAAGTCAAGTCCCAGACTACCGATATTTGTCAGCAGGAAAGAGCCGTTGGTATTGGGTGTAAGACCCAGTCCTGGTATTGAGAGTCCCCAGTCAAGTGTCAGCAGTTTGAATAATCTGAAGAGCCAGTTACGGAAGGGCCAGGGGAGGCGTGCCAACACATTTTTGCTTTTGGTGAAGTCATTCTCACGTCCACCACGTGACTTGTTTATTGCACTGTTCATATAACCCTGAAGGGTCTCATAGGTAAGAGTGTCGGCTTCAGGGACGATGACTGAGCTCATGTCACCGGTGGCCTGCAGGACGCTTACACCCACATCCACCGACGGACGGGGCAGTATCTTACCCCTGCGCGGGTAGGTATTGAACTCGGGGATATCATTTTTTACAGCCCTGGCAAGTACCAAAACGAAGAAATGTGTTAGCGTAATCTTCTGTCCCTCTTTTCTCTTCTGTGCAATATAGTCTTCGAGATCGGTGACGTCTATCTCAACACCACCGAATATCTTTGAGTCAACAGGTTTCTTATAGATTGTAGTGGCTACCTTACGCCATGTAGAGTTAAACTGCTCGTGTGAATCCATTGAATATAAAATAAGAAGTTCAAAAGTGGGATTTTTTTTGATGTTATCCTACAGTGGATGATTTACTTTCATGATCACTCTCTCTTTTTCCCCAGAGAGATATCTACTCCTGCCTTAAATGATGACATCATGAAATAATCATTGCCAAAGCAAATATTAAAAGGTGATATCTCATAGGTAACCCTGCTGTTGCGGGGGGTTATTCTCAATCCGGCGGCTACCATTGCCCCATAGTATGCCTTATAAAAGTATTCTGAGTTATTTGTTGTCTGGTCCATGCCTCCTGTTCCCAGCAATCCGCGTGAGTAGTTTATGTTTCCTCCTGCCTCAATGAATAATGCTAATGGCTTATACTTTATGAGGTCATAGCTGCAGTTCAGTCCTATAGATGTAACTCTGTAATACTGGTCTCGCTGGTCGGTGATTCCAAAAGGCAGGAAACTGCCAGCCATGATACCGGGACCTATCCTTAGCCTGTTTTTATAAAATACCTTCTGATAGCTGATTTGCACAACGCCTCCCACACCAATCTCCCTTGATCCTTCATTTATTGCAATACCTGCGGTTGTTTTCAAGCTTGATCCTGATGTCTGCTGCCCTGCAATATCAGGGATCAGTATAATGAAAAACATCAATAATGATAGTACTTTGATCTTCATGCGTCTTGTTTTTGTATGGTAGTACGTTGCTCAAAGATATTGTTTTTGGTATAATTCTTATTTCTCCGGTCGATTTTGTATATAAGGCAAAAGAAGTGGTAATTTTGTATATGGCTGACATTGTTGAGAATATGTTCGGGTGATGTTCTTAATAAGGAACAGCAATGATAGCAAGTTATTTATATGAAAGGTATTATAGTAACATTAGCATTTCTCTCTCTCGCAGCCGCTTTGTCAGCGCAGGGAGATCCTCCTTTCAGTGTTAACGATCTCTTTGATCACAGTGAGCCTGAGACATTAGGGTTATGCATGATTCCGGGTGCTGAGACCATAACAGTGTTCTCTCCGGGCAGTGCTGATAACAAGTATAATCACGGGGTGGTTCTGTTCCCTTTTAAGGGGATGCTTTATGCGCAGTGGCAGAGTTCTGCTGTTGATGAAGACAGTCCTGATACGAAGGTGTTTTACAGCAGGAGCAGTGATGGGAAGTGTTGGAGTGCCCCCCTGTTACTGGCTGATACATATGATGGCATTCTGACCACCGGCGGAGGGTGGTGGAGTGATGGTGATACTCTGGTTGCATATCTCTGCCGATGGAGGAACGGGGATAGTGCTATACGTGAGGGATACACAGTATATTTCACTTCTGTTGACGGTGAGGAGTGGAGTGATGCCAGGCCAGTGACAGACTTTCAGGGAGACACTCTTAAAGGTATTATAGAACAGGATGTTCATTCTCTTTCTGACGGGAGGATAATAACAGCCTTTCATCTGCAGCCGGGGCTGCAGGTTACCCCCTTTTTCACAGATGATCGTATGGGTGTCAGTGGCTGGAGGGCAGGGGTGATGGAGCATCTTCTGTCAGATGATAGATACATTACCAGGGAGCTTGAACCATCATGGTTTTACAGGAGTGATGGTGCTGTGGTGATGATCTTTCGTGATCAGACCGGGTCATTCAGGAGTCTGGCCTCAGTGAGTTATGACAGAGGTGTTACCTGGAGCACCCCTGTGGTAACAGACATTCGTGACTCCAGGGCGAAGCAGAGTGCCGGTAACCTGCCGGATGGGACTGCCTTTATAGTTAATAATCCTTCAGGTACCAGGAACAGGTTTCCATTGGTTCTGACAGTGAGCAGCGACGGTTTTGTTTTTGACAGGGCCTATCTGCTGCGCAGCGGTGGCGATGATATGCAGTCTATGCGATACCAGGGTCGCTATAAGCGTCCGGGTTTCAGTTATCCAAAGAGCGTGGTATGGGGCAGTCATCTCTTTGTTGGTTATGCCACCAACAAGGAGGATGTGGAGATAACACGTATACCCATAGATTGTCTTCGTTAAGATTGATCACACGCTGACTGTGGCTCACTAAGTGTCTTTCGGTTCGAAAGAAATCAGTCGTCAGTCTTGTTTGCTACAGCAGGTCTCAGTGTCATAAGCTGCAGTATTACAGCTATTGCAACAGGTATGGCAAGCATGGCCATATCTTTACCAAGATGTCCTGAGTCGGTTGACTTGCCTAGCATGTTTGTGATAAATGCACCTGCAAACACACCTGTCATATTCATCAGACCGTATCCGGCAGCACGATGTCGTGAGGAGACGAACTGGCACAGTATGGGCATATTGTTTGCATCAAACATACCAAATCCGATGCCGAAGAGTACTCCGCCGCCAACTATAAGCAATGGAGCTGTCCCAAACCCAAGGAGACCCAGTGCCGGAATAAGGAGTGAGAGGCCTATTGCTCCCGTAAAGATCCTTCCTCTCAGGTTTGTCTGTATCCATCTGTCAGCAAGCAGTCCTCCAACGATAACACCTATGAATGATGATGAGGCTATGGTTATTGTTGACAATGGTCCGGCTACTGTCATATCGAGACCCATACTTTCTGAGAAGAGGGTAGGCAGCCAGTTTTTTGTTGCCCAGCCCGGGAAGCTGGGTACGGCAAAGTAGAAGAGGATAACCCAGAAGCTTATTGTTCCCAGTAGTGCTCCCATACTCTGATATATTGATTTTATTCCAAAGCCATGTTTTATTGCAGGAGTGGTTGAGGTGCTCTCCTCTCTGACAGGGTCTTTCAGGAAGAGTATAAGTATCAGGCTGTATACCACCCCAATCAGGCCAAAAGAGTGAAACGCTGTCTGCCATGAGAAGGAATGGGCCAGGGTAGCTCCAAAACCGCCTATTGCCTGACCCAGGTAGAGGCCTGTCATATGAATTCCTATTGCCAGTGAGCGTGTGGTCTCTTTATGATATTCAACTATCAGGGCCAGGCCTGCCGGTATATACAGTGCCTCGCTCAGACCCATAATTGCTCTGAGGGCATAAAGGACGTTAAAATCATGTGCATAACCCATCAGCAGGGTGACACTTGACCAGACACCCAGGCTGCCAACGATAAGCCATTTCTTGCTGAGCCTGTCAGCAACAAAGCCTGCCATGGGACTGACAAAACCATAGACCCACAGGAAGACGGCCATAAGATATCCGAAGTTCTCAGCGCTCTCAAGCTCTTTGATGTCAGCCATCATTGATATTCTCATGGTTGACAGCATCTGCCTGTCCATATAATTCAGTAATGCTACAAACCATAAAAGTCCTACCACAACCCATGGATAGAAAGATTTGTTATTTCTTTGTTTCATCTTCTTTGTCTTCCTTGTTATTTAAAAGTCAGCACAGGATACTCACTTCTGCTTTTCTCAGGCATTAAATCAAACGGTATAATGGCTGGTGCCTGATTTACTTATTTATAATATCTGACAATGGTATTTTCTCAAATACAAGATCAGCCTGGCTACTTTCATATAAAACGGCTATTTCGTTTTCATTTACAGAGGTAATGCATGAATATCCCCTTGACTTCATCTCATCTAATAGTATCCAGTATTTCTCCGGCCATGTCATGCCATCATCGAAGCTTACTTTGAGAGTCATATTCTCTCTTTTCGTTTTTGAGTTGGGATTAGAAAACAGAAGCATCTCTTTCTGAACCCCATTGACCGTATAGTAATGTTTATGTATTGAGGCCATGCATACAGGTTCCGGGAGACCTCCTCTTGATGTGGGATGCTCGGTCCATGATTCACCCAGGTCTTTTGTCACAGCAACAGCTCTGCCGTTGTTGTCGGAGAGGTTGTTTCTGTTGCTATTAAGCCTCATGTTCAGCATTATTGATCCGTTAGAAAGCTCTACTGCCATGTTTTCTGTTGTGTTGTGGTATGCAGGTTTGCCGGTATGCCATGTCACACCGTTGTCGCGGCTCCATATTATAGTTGAAAAAGGGCTTCCCTTTTCATCGCGGCCCTGTGAAGGCAATACTATTGTTCCATCGCGGAGGGTTATGCCATGGCCTGGTGTTGGGGCAATCAGCCACCACTCTCTTTTTTTCACCATTGTGGTTATTACAGCCGGGTCGCTCCATGTTACTCCGTCGTCACTGCTGTGAGAGATCACAAACTGTGTTGTCTCTTTCACCCCAAAACCTGGTTGTGATCCTTTGTTTTTCCACTGGTGGTTCCATACCTCAGAGCTGTCTGTCAGTCCTTCTATCCACTTGCCATTTTCATCTAATACGCCATGCATCCACAGGCCTGTGATAAACAGGTAATTATCATCATCGGCCACTACTCCGGGATCGCTTACGCCATTGAACTTCTCGGGCAGGCCTCCCCATTTGCCCATGTCAAGTACTATCTTCATGGGCTCCCATGTTTTACCTCCGTCACAGCTCCTGCTCATCCCTACATCTATGTCGCCCTGCAGATCGCGGCTGCTTCTCCTGCGGGCATCATACACTGCTATCAGCGTCCCTTGTTTTGTTGTGGTGATGCCCGGTATACGGTAGGTATCAACATCATCGTCCATATGTTTTCTGAGAGCGTATCCTATCCGCAGCTCACGCTTGTCACCCTCCTCCCGGGGAATGGCACGGCCTTCACTGCTTTTAACTGAGACACACGATATGCTGATCTTATGTAATAACTCCGCCTCACTGTTCAACTCTAAAGAGACCCACAGGTTGCAGCTGTCTTTAAACCTGACCTCATCACTGAACTTTATCTTCATTGATGGTTTTTGGTCTTTACCATATTGGTTTGCAGTAATGAACTCAGACTGTGTTGCTGAGTAGAACAGCCTGACAGCACTGAGATCATTAAGATCGGTTGTCCCTTCAAGGCTTATGGAGACTTCTGATACAGAGATACTGTCATGGGTGTCAGCCCTTAACAGTATTTTCAGAACGGGGTTGTCAGTTTTGTTAGTCAAAACAGGAACCTGGTACAGTGTTGTTTTAACTGTTATCTTTTCAGACATACATCCTGCAGTTAATGCAAGAAAAGCAAGGCTGGTTATCAGGATCTCTTTAAAGTGCATATAGTAAGTTATTGATTCAAAAATAAATAGTTACAGGGAGCATTCTATCTCCCTGTAACATGATTAACATAATTAAAGTCCAAACAAATTACTAACCTCTGTAGCTGTTAATGGTCGGTTATATAAAATCAGTTCATCTATTGAGCCGGTGAAGAATGCAGAATAGGTACCTCCGCCTGTGGCTTCCTGGGCTCCTATCTTAAATGGCTGTGAGCTCGATACCTCTTTAATGGAGGTTGCGTCCTGGCTCAGAGCCAGAACACCGTCAATATATACGCTGCTGGTAAGTCCTTCCCTGATACATACCACATGGTGCCAGCTGCCGTCAGAGACACCTGTTGCCACATTTACGATGTTTGATCCGCTGGCGTCCTCACAGTCAAACCTCACTTTGCGTGTGGTTGTGTTATCGCCAATCCTGAGCCATGTCTGCAGGTCGCCGGTGCCTATTACCCCGCCGCTCTCCATCCATATCATCATCTTTGTTGTCAGTGTTGTCCTGACCCAGCATGAGATAGAGAAGTCATTTGTTCCGAAGTTGAAGGCTGAGTTGTCAGGTGCAACAAGCACGCTGGCGCCATCGAAAGTAGCACATGTGTTCACTGACTGTCTGTCAGCCTCAGTGTAGATGATTGTGCCTGTGCCGTTGTTTGAAGGATCAACCTTGTTTGGTCCGGCGTCCTTGCTGTCTCCGTCAAAGGGATAGAAGGCTACGATGCCGCTTCCGGGAACAACAAGCACATATTTTGTTATCTCTTTTTCAGATGACTTGAATTCGTTAGCCACCACAAGCTTAACGGTATATCTGCCTGCAGTGCTGTATGTAACAACAGGATTCTGATCTGATGATACTGACGGTGATCCTCCTTCAAAGGTCCAGCTCCATGATGTAGCTGAGCCCAGCGATTTGTCAGTGAAATTAATGGCTCCTCCTTCATAGGTGCTATTGAAGTCAGAGGAGAAATCTGCCTCCACAGATGTTATGTCGATGACAGTGAGAAAGTCACTTTTGACTTCGGTGTCAGAGCTTATTGGGTTGGTAACCTTTAATGACACTGTATATACACCCGGAGAGGTGAAGGTGATGGTCGGATTCTGCTCTGATGACCTTATGGTATCTCCACCGGCAGCAGTATACATCTTCCATGACCATGCCGTTGGTATGCCTGTGGAGAGGTCAGTGAAGGAGACACTGTTATCCTGGTTTATAGTGGTAACGTTGCTGGTGAAGTCAGCAGCCACGTCATCATAACTGACAGTGATGAAGTCTTCTTCTGATACTGAGACAGTATCACCCTGTCGGCCAATGGTAAGAGTTACCTTGTAGCTTCCCGGGATTGAATATGTCACTTCGGGGCTTGTCAGGTTGGAGGTGGAAGGAGAGCCTCCTTCAAAGGTCCATTTCCATGTTGAGGGGCTTCCTGTTGACTCATCAGAGAAGATCACTTTGCTTCCGGCAACTATCACCTGATTGTCAGCAGTGAATTTTGGTTCAAGCGTATTTTCAATCTCATCTTTGCAGGAATAGAAGATTCCTGCAGTAAGAAGAGAGATACATATGTAAAAAACAGTTCTTTTCATCATAATCATTGATTGATATATTTATCTCAGATGAAAAAGCATCTGAGACTATAAAAAGTCAGTAAGAAATATACTTTCGAAAGTTATCCCCTCATAAGGCGAGGAGCTTCCTTTCTCATAGAGTATAGCTATCATCTCATCGGAGATCATTACTATGTCAGAGTAAGCAGAGGGGCCGCTGTAGACCTGATATGACTTTACCCAGGTATTACCGTCGTCCCTGCTCATTCTTATTGTCATATTAGTGCGTGTTGTGCTTGCTGCGTTGGCACAGAACACAGTATGTGTTCCGGATATATCGGCTGACACGCTGCTGCCCTGGCATACCGGGTCAATAAGGGTATAGTCGGTTGCTATTGCTGACCATGTTGTTCCGCCATCAAGGCTTTTAGATACTACCCGGCGGTATCCGTTGTTTTTGCATCTCATGTTCAGCATCAGGTTGCCATCAGTCAGTTCAGCTACTGTACTCTCATTAGGGTTGACAGAGGCATCAGGAGTTACTCCTCCCAGTTTCCACGTTGCACCGTGATCATCAGAGTAGATTATGTGCGAGTGTCCTTTGCCACCCTCTGACGATAATTCAATATCATCGCAGGGAACAACAAGCCTGCCGGCAAAAGCACCTGCATTGATCTGAATGCCATGACATGGGCCGGTAGCATACCATCCCCACTCAGCCTTTTTGACTGATGATGTTATCTCTGTGGGTTCACACCATGTTACGCCATCATCGTCGGAGTGGGTTACAAACACCCTGCGGGTGTCAGTGCTTGTTCCGTTATTGATAGTGCTGATATCGTCAGTGCCAAGGTTCCATGTCATCAGCAGGTAGATACGACCTGTTGACTGATCGACGACAGGAGCGGGGTTACCACAGGTGTTCTCACCGTCACTCCATACAACCTGTAGCGTGCTCCATGTCTTGCCATAGTCTGATGACCTTTTCAAAACGAGATCAATGTCACCTTCATCACCACAACTGGTCTTTCTTCCCTCAGCAAACGCCAGGAGTGTACCTTCGTTGGTTATAGCCATAGCAGGTATCCTGAAGCAATAGTAATCATTTGTTCCCCTCTTGAACGGAGTTGCAGATGTCTCTGTAAGAGCATCATCGTCATCATCATCATCGCCTGGCTGTAACGGTTCATCACCTCCGTTGCATGAAAAGAGATAACACATGATGAATACAATGACGGTCTGCCATTTTAAAGATGACACTTTTCTCATTTCTTTATTATTAATTGAATCAATAACCGGTTGTCTGTTCAAGGTTTGGATTTACATTAATATCGTCATCAGGTATCGGGAAGAACAGTGGGATAGTCTTTCCGGCCAGATTCGGTACAATGGTATAGGCATCAATTGTTCCTCCATAATGAAAACGTACTATGTCAGGCCACCGTTTTTGTTCGAACCACAATTCCCTGAAGCGTTCATCAAGTATCTCCTTCTCTACGGACTCCTTGTCTGTAGCGCCGGTGTATACTCCTGTGCCGGCACGCTGTCTTACCTTTTCGAGTTCGGTGATTGCCTCACCGGGGCGGTTGAGGGCGGCCAGTGCTTCGGCCTTAAAAAGAACGATCTCTGCAGCCCGGTATAATACAATGTCGTTTTCCCAGTAGCGGTCATCAGTATAGACTGTGCCTCTGAACTTATTGTCGAATATGCCTATGACATTGTTACTTGCATCAAGGGCAGTGATAACAGAGGCGGCTTTTCTGACATCATTGGAGGCAAAGAGATTCTGTATTGTCTCACTGGGGGCATATACGCTTCTGGCGCCGTTGGTAGAATAGGCAATCAGGCTTTTATTTGCCGCACTGCTCACAAAGAGAGCTCTTGGCTTCAGCCTGCTGCCATACTGGTCTGACTTCTCGTCGCGGAGGAAGAACAATGAAAAAATGATTTCACTGTTTTTCTTGTTCCCGGTATCATGGATCTTCGTGAAGTCAGAGATAAGTGACACACCAGACAACATTACCGAGTCAGCTGCATTTATAGCACCGGTGAGATCATCATCAGTGCCATTGAGAACTTTGTTTTTCCATAGCAGTGCATCAGCCCTGAGGGCATATGCAGCCGGTTTTGAGGCTCTGTTTTTATCCTTGAAGCCATCCTCTGGGAAGAGTGAGATTGACTTTGTAATGTCGCTGAGTATCTGATCCATCACCTCTGTTGCCGGAGCTCTCCCTGGCATATCTGACTCACTTGACTCAGTGGGATCGAGGACAAGAGGTACATCGCCCCATGATTTGATAAGCATAAGGTATGTATATGCCCTGATGAAATATCCCTGTGCAAGGCATCTCCTGACATTATCTGTTGCCGGTGATACTTCAGAACCATATTTTATAAGCAGGTTGCAGTGGTGTATCACTGTATAGAAGTCAAGCCAGCCTGGAGCGTTGGCTGCTGTCAGTGTCTGTGCCCATGCTACGGTCACTGAGCCTTCCAGCCCGGGTACAAAGGCATCACTTCGGTCTTCGAAATAGTAGGTAGTGTTTACCAGGCTTCTCAGTTCAGAATAGATACCTGTGGTATATCCTGTTACATCAGCTTCTCCCTGCCAGTAGCTGTCACTGGTGATATATGAAACTGTATCAACATCGAGCAGCTTATTACAGCCGGAGGCAATAACAAGAAACGCTATCAATACGGAAGTTATAATTTTTTTCATGCTATTATCTGTTTATATCGATTCTAGAATGTTAGCTGTGCTCCGAAGGTAAACTCCAGTGGACGGGGATAAGAACCCTGGTCGTTCCCGGTGTAGATCTCGGGCATCAGTCCGTCATACTGTGTAATATATCCCATATTGTATACACCGCCAAAGACTTCGAATCCGCTTACATAATGCAGTTTCTCAATGACTTTGGATGAGAACCTGTAGTTGAAAGAGATCTCCCTGAATGCCAGGAAATCGCCCTTGGAGTAATATAGCGAGTTATTGGTAGTATAACCTGATGAGGATCCAAGGTTATTGGATTTCCTGAGGTGATTCCGGTATGTATAGTCAGCATCACTCTGAACAGTATACTTTGGAATAGATGCAATATCGCCCTGTTCTTTCCAGATATCATCGCTAAGGACATCAGTGAGAGTCATGTTGTTATTTCTCGCACTGCCAATAGATCTTCCTCTGAATGAGTTGTCAATGACATGGCCCATGGCATAGTCGGCAACAACCCTTACTGTGAGTGATTTATAACGGAAGGTATTGACAATACCTCCGGTTTTGTCAGGACGGATATATCCCATAAAGACCATATCCTGATGGTCTATCACATTATTACCGTCGACATCCTCCCAGATAGCGTCACCACCTTTTTTAGTACGTCCGTTGGCTTCTTCATCGTATGGTGCACCAGCTGCATCAAGGTCAGTTGAATAGACACCTGTCAGATGATATGCCCAGCGACCGCCATATCTCTCACCTTCAGCAAAACCTCCAACACTCTTATATGTCTTGGTTTTGGGATCATAAACAGTATTACCTCCGATACGGTTTTTATCCTCTCCGTTATCAGGCAGATCAACAACTATTGATCTGTTGAATGAGAAGGTAAAGTCTATATTCCATGAGAAATCATTGATAGTCACCGGTGTGGCAGATAATTCAACCTCAAATCCACGTGTTCTGATGGTGCCATAATTACTTGTGATAGAGCTGAATCCTGTTGATGAGTCAAGAGGTTTGCTGAAGATTCTGTCAGAGGTTAACTTATTATAGTAATCAACAGCAACCATAATTTTGTTTTTAAGGAATCCAAAGTCAGCACCGAGGTCAAAGGAGGTTGTGGTCTCCCACCTGAGATACTTGTTTGCCAGAGTGGTGTTAAGTATCCCTACATCACCGGCATATTGGTAATCAGTACTATACCGGCCCTGAGTGTCATATATTGATAGTTCGTTATTACCTGCCTGTCCCCAGCTTGATCTTATCTTAAAAGTGGGGATATAGGTGGCTATTGGCTTCCAGAAAGATTCGTTATTCACATTCCATCCGGCAGAGATGCCAGGGAAAAATCCCCATTTGTTATTATCAGCAAATTTTGATGATCCGTCATCCCTGAGACTGACAGAGGCAAGGTATTTGTTATCCCAGTCGTAACTCACACGCCCGAAGAAGCTGAGCATGGCATCGTATGATTGGGTGGTTGATATCTGCTGTGTCTCCGTTGAGGTGGCGTTGAGTGTCTTTACGTTATCAGTAGGAGCACCATAACCTGAGCCACTCATTGAATAATTGAAGTTGTTGATGTAACTGGTTCCAATTACAGAGGCTACATGGCCTTTTTTCCCGATATCCCTCTTATAATTAAGCAGGAGGTCGACCTGTGCTTCCCTGATGAATGCATCAGACTCCGAAGCATTCCGGTTGATGTTTACCTCGTTGTAGGCTTCAAAAGCAGAAGAACGGCTCTGTGTTGTGAACCAATATACTGATGGATTGAATGATAACCCCGGAAGGATATCCCAGTCAGCACCTACTTTGATTGTGGTTCTGTATATTTTGTTGTCATCATATTGATCCCTGTAGTACAACTCATGATTTCTGTTTCTGAAAGAGGTTATTCCTTCGCCCGGGGCAGGAGTACCGTCTTCATAGGTAAGCCTGTAGGTGAAAGGCATGGTTACAGAGCGGCTTAATACATTCTGATAGCTGCTTACACTGTTATAGTCGCGTATCTGGTATTTTATATTTGTATACACTCTCCATGAGTCGGTTAGCTGATAGGTGCTGTTAAAGAGCAGGTTGTAGTTTTTTGTATAGGTACCCAGTACAATACCGCCTTGGTTAAGATATCCGAGACCAAGGTAATATGATGCTTTATCATCTCCACCGCTGATATTGAAGTCGTATGACTGCTTGTTGGCCTTCTGGAATGTGACATCCTGATAGTTGGTTTCCTTGAATATGAGCTTCTTGCCGGTAACAGGATCATCCATTGTCTCCCAGCCCTGGTTATCAATGAGGTCGGCTACATACTCTGAGCCATAGTTTTCGATATATGTGTCAAGAAACTCAAGAGTATTCTTAGTGTTCCTTGCATTTCCTGTAGACATACCGTATGTCCCTCCTGTGAGGAAGAGGCTTGGGTTTGTTGTATTATATAAAGAGGTGTTCAGGCGGCTGATGCGGATATAATCCCTGGCACTTGTAAAACTGTATTTCTTACCCATCTGCTCAATGCCTGTTGTAACCTTGAAGTTAATGACAGGCTTACCCTTTATGGTGCCCGATTTAGTCTTTACGATGATGATTCCGTTAGCGGCTCTGGCACCATAGATGGCAGTGGAGGCAGCATCCTTCAGCACCTGTACCGTCTCTATGTCATTACCATTCAGTTCGCTCAGGTTTCTGAGGCCTCCGACGATGCCGTCAACAATTATCAGAGGTGAGTCTCCCTCGGGTGAGGTAGAGGTACCTCCTCTTATGAATATCTGAGGGTTAGCTCCCGGCTGACCGTCAGATATCTGCAGGGTCAGACCTGCTACCTTGCCTTGCATCTGCACTATCGGGTTTGCTGTGGGAGCATTCTTAAACTCGTCAGAATTTACTTTTGAGATTGAGGCGGTGACTTTTGATCTTGACTGTTCACCATAACCTACTATGACCACCTCTTCAAGACTCTTAACATCAGGAGTGAGACTTACCTCAATATAATTTTCGCCTTTAAGGGTTACACTCTCTTTAATATACCCTATGCATGAAAATATCAGGACTCTCTTGTCGGCCGGGGCTTTCACTGCAAATTTGCCGTCGGCGTCGGACATAGCTCCAATAAGTGTACCTTCCACAACAACATTTACTCCCGGGAGCAGCTCACCTGTGGAGGCATCTTTTATTATACCTGTAATCTCCTGGTAATTATTGTTTTGTGCTAAAATTGATGAACACAGGAGCATGAAAGACACTATAAGCAGCAGAGCCTTGCTTAGGACTGGTGCTATGGCACTGCTGTTGTCAGGATAGGGTGACTTTAAAAAAGGATTTTTTTTCATAGCTTTGTAATGTTTTGTTTGATTCCTGGCATAAATGATATTTCGCGGAATGAACTTTTCTTCCCTTAAATAGCCTTTGAGAGACTATTTCCGGCAGAAAAGCATACCCCTGAAATACCCGGGAAGAGAGGATGTCACTGTGGAGAGAGGCATCCTCATTTTTTTCTACTTGGAATGGGTTCTGCATCTGATTTTTGAATTTTGGTTAGTTTATTACTTTTTGGCTATTCTCTGAAAGAATCCGATATCGTCGAGTTCTTTTTTCAGAGAGAGTTTTTCATCATCAGACAAGGTTCTCAAAGGAAGACGGCAAGGTCCGCACTCGACACCCAGAAACCCCATAATGGCCTTACCTGCCAGTATTGCACCCTTGTATTTTACTAGTATATCAACCACTTTTACGCTGAACTGCTGCAGCTCTTTTGCCTTTTTCAGGTCGCCTTTACGGAAGGCATCCCAGAGTTCAAGGTAGACCGATGGCATGTAGTTGTATGTGCTTCCGACTGCGGCATTGACACCCAGTGTTATTCCGCACAGGAGTATCTCATCAAAGCCGTTGAGTACCTCATAGTATCCGTTGTCGAAGGCTATGCATTTCTGCATATCATACATGTCAGAATGAGTGAATTTCACCCCCGCAAAATTTTGTATCCGCTCTTTGGCAAGACTGAACAGCTCACTGACCTGGATATTCACTCCGGTCATTGACGGCATGTTGTAGTAGTAGAATGGCAGATCAGGAGCGGCAGCCGCTACCGGAGCCAGATATTCTATCAGGTCAGAAGCTTTTGCAGGCTTGAAGAATGAAGGTGCTATGCATCCAATGGCATATGCCCCTCTCTTCTCAGCATGTGCAGCAAGCTCCATGCTCTCGTGCTGGCAGTTACTACCAACATGGCATATTATCTTCAGCTTGTTGCCCGAGTACTTTATCCAGCTTTCAAGCACAGACTTACGCTCTTCTGTTGTCAGAGAGAAACCCTCACCTGTTGTGCCACAGACAAAAGCCCCGGTAACACCGGAATTAATAAGATGATTGGCAAATAACTCAATAGCGCCATTGTTGAGGTTCCCCCTTTCATCCATTGGAGTAAAGGGGGCGGCTATGAGTCCTTCCAGCTTTTTAAATTTCATTTTCTTTCTGTTAAGATTGTTATTCGTTAAAGGATTATTATTTAATGCATGCAAAAATTATCTCCGGGGTTCTGACACCTGGCTTCACCTCACCGCTGGTGATGATAAAACAGTTACCTGCCACCACAGCATTAGTTGTTACAGGCAGAGCAGAGGGTGAGCTACCTAGTTCAGAGATGCTGTTTGTTGCCGGATGATAGAGAACTACATTCCTTGAAAATCCGGAATGAGACTCATAAAAATCCAGTAACTCACTCTTTAAAGAGTCAATAATATCAGTGTATCTCTCCTTGTCTGTCCGGGAGGTATAAGCTGAGATATCCTTTTTCAGATTGTACTCCCTGAATGCCAGATCGCTGCTTACGCCGCCGAAGATGAGTGTTCCTTTCTGCCCTGCAGGTGCTGCAGCTGCGGCCATGAAAGGAAAGAGCGGGCCATTGGCCTCATCCAGCCTCCTCCATTGCTTCAATGCCGGGTTATACTCATAACCATCAGAGAGAACCTCCAGCGGGGCGTCAGGTGCGAAGTTACGACCGCTGAAGAGATAGAGACAGTTGTTATCACCGTTTCTGCCGGTGGCTGCCACTGCGAATGCACGTGGCGGGCCGGGCCATGATACCACAGACTCCCATCCCTTCCACTTGTCGTTGATGTCAATAACAAAGAAGTTTCCTGTTGCCTTCTGATGGTTGATATCCTCAATACCACCAGCGATATACACCTTACCGTCAACCAGCGCTCCGCTCATGTTTGCCAGTGGGACAGGCAGTGAAGGCCACTTTTCATATCTGAACTCACGGCCGTCATACCTCATAAGAAATACATCCGGGCTGGCATGTTGGGCGTCGCAACCGCCAATGCATAAAATGCCATCCGGGAGAGTAACAGATACTCCATAAGCAAGGTGACTGTAGAAACTATCCGGATATGTCTCCCACTTTCTCTCATCCTTATTGACAGAGCATACGTAAATATCTTTCATGAAAGATTTCTGCCCTCCACGCCATGGCATCTCGTCCCTGAAATTAGCACCGCCGGCTATTATCAGCATCCCGTCTATGATGCCTGAGAATGCCCCGGCAACACCTGGCTGAACTGTGTCGCCCGGCAGAGGTGGCAATGTTGGAAACTCTCCCCAGTCAAGCCATGCAGATGTGTTGTTATTGCCATCACATCCCATGATGGCTTTAAAAATTGTAAAAACTGAAGCAAACATTAATATTATAATAAGACTCTTCTTCAAAACCGTAGTACTATTTATTCACCGACGATGTACGGGTCAGTTATTTTTTTGTAATCCCTTTGGAGAGGAAGCTATAGTAAGGTGCAAAATGGTCAATCATTGCCTGACGGAAACCCTCCTTATCCCTCTTTTTAAGATAATTGAGGAGATCCTTGTGTGTCACACGTTTCCCTGAACCCTCCAGTTCCATATTCGTTGGAAGAAAATAATCCTTGAATTTCTCTTTAAGAAAGACAGAGACGGGTCTTATAACCTCCTGAAACTCCGTGATTGTTTTGTTTCCGGTAATCTCATAAAGCTTGGTGTGAAACTCAAACTCGCTTACCGGAGTGTATTCCCCATAATTGAAGACCACGCCTCTGTCGACTATATCTTCTATCTCTTTAATATTCTCATCGGTGAGATTGTTAAATATCAGGTCGCATATACCTATCTCTAGTGCCACCCTGAATCCCAGGAGGTCAAAGAGCGCCTCATCGCCCAGTATACGTGGTTCGACAACTCTTTTCAGGCTGCCAAGTATAGATGGCTCTGTGAGTATCATCCCTCTTCGGGTGCGCGATTCTATCAGGCCCAACATCCTCAGCCTGCTCAGTGCTTCTCTCAGGACACTCCTTCCCACGCCCAGGGCTTCAGCTAGTTCCTGTTCTTTCGGTATTGAATCACCAGGTTTGAGATTCATTATTTTAAAGTAGTCAAGTAGCTTATCCTCAACCTGATCCACTAAAGTGGTCTGATGATCTGTTATTTTCAAGTTATACATATTCGTCATATTTGTCAGACAAATATGAATAATAGTTTTTAATAATTCAAATTTTTTTTATGATTTTGACGAGAAATATTCCTGGTGTTGTTAAAATGAATCTGGGAATGAATGGATGATTCAGTTTGCCAGGGTGAAGACATAAACCATGAAGGAATATTGGTTATTGTTTGGTGGGTGTGTTTAATTGTTCAAAGCAGAAGAGAATAGGAGTCTGCTATAATACAGATGTATAGAGTGTGTTTATGGTGATGTTTTTCCAGGATGGGGCGGAAGCCCATGCTAGTTGTTGAGTAATAGTTAAACATAATTTTTAACAGTTTATTTTGCATTAAATATTGGCTTGCAGGGGGCAAGGGTTATGCACAGTTGAATAAGTGTATAAACAAAAGGCGCTCAAAGACATATAGCAGGTTAAACAAGGCAGGTGGTTTTGCAATAAATATGGCAGGTTTTATTTCAAATTTACAGTATAAGTGCCGGGAATGTTAAAAAATTATACGCCGGAAAAATAAAAATATTCTCATTTTGCCATTTAATAGGGGTTTTCGCTATATTTATGGCAGGAAAGGAATCTGCTGTTATCACTTCCTGCATTTTAAAGTTCTTAATAAGTCGTTGTGTATGAATGATACTGTTGTGAAAAGGTTCTCAGTGCAGCTGGGATTTGAAGAGATTTGTCTGCCTCCCTTTGAGGATATTCTTATACTTGGTCGTAAGTGTCCCCAGGGAAAGATAGGGCTTTCGAAGTCGTTTGAGTTACTTACGCCAAATGAGTTTGAGGTTTTTGAGATAGAGAGTCAGGTTATAGAGGCGGTTTTTATCAATAAGCGGATACTGCGTAAGATTGACAGGAAGTATGTGCTTCAGATACTTGAGGAGAAGGTTTTTCCTTATGTCTCTGAGTCGGAGATTCTGAAGGTTGATTTTAAGCTGAGGGTTAATTTTGATTCGATAGAAATAGAGTATACATGATAGTCGATGCGCTAATAAAGAGGGATTACCCTTTTGTGGATTTTCTTGCTGGTGTGAATGTTATAGAAGATGAGCTTATCGAGAAGAAGTATTTTGTTGTCTTTGATGAGGAGGTTGGTTTCAGGGGGATATTGACGCCGCATGATTTGGTTTTGCGGCCTCACAAGCTTGTGGCCGACTGTCTGGTTCCGAAGGATACTGTATCAGCTGACGACACACTTTCTGTCACGCTCGATCTGTTTGAGAGGAACAATACCATTGCGTTGGCAGTATTTAAGGATGGTGATTTTGAGGGTATCCTGGAGAAGGAGACAGTAATTGAGGAGCTTCACAGGGAGTTCAGGGCGTTGAGTCAGAAGAGTGTGATCTCGGAGAGGGTAAAGAGCAATTTTCTTGAGAACATATCGCATGAGATCCGTACGCCCTTGAACGGCATTACCGGTTTCATTGAGTTACTCAGGGATTACAGGGAGATGTCGACCATAGATGAGAGGGAGAGGGCTCATGATATTATATCTGAGTGTATGGATCGCTTTCTTTTTTCGATGCAGAATCTGCTGGAGCTCTCTCTGATACAGTCGGGGATAAAGAGTTGTCTTAAGGAGGAGAGAGTAAGTATAGGTAAGATGTTTTCGGGCATTGAGCGTTATTTTGATACTGTAGAGGTTCGGTTTGAGGAGAAGAAGAGGATAATATTCACTGAGAGCGAAGAGGACTTAAGTATTTTCACTGACAGGGAGGTATTGACGGAGGTGGTATATCATCTTATAACCATGGCGCATACCGTTTTCAATACTGAGAGTATATATATAGGTTACACGGTATATGATGGTGGTGATGACGTTGTGTTATATGTCTCTGACCACAGGCTTTTGATGGAGGAGCAGTCTCCGTTGTTTCTTGCAGATCTCTTCTCTGATGAGCGTGAGAAGGAGTTTGTCAGTGACGGTATGGGTATAGGGTTGATATTGATAAAGGAATATGGATCGTTGATAAATGCAGAAATAAAGACAAACAGGGGTCAGGTGATAGACCGGTTTTACTGCAGGGTACCTATGCGTGGTGATGGGGAGTTGTTGGAAGTCAGTGTATCAGAGGCGGGTATGCGGCAGTGTTGAAGTAAAAAGAGTCTATTGTGAAAAATAAATAAAAATTTACTATTTTTGCAGGCACGATGGTCGGTTGTCCGCCAGTTGATGGTGAGGCAATGGATCAGAAGTAAAAGGGTCAGCTGTTCTACTTTTGATGGTGAGACAGCAGATCAGAAATACGATGGTCGGTTGTCCGCCAGCTGGCGGATAGGCATGATCAGCAAAACAGGGTCGGTTGGCCGAGTGGCTAGGCATCGGTCTGCAAAACCGGGTACGGCGGTTCGAATCCGCCACCGACCTCAACCAAAATCCCCTCACTGAGCGCAGCGAAGGGGATTTTTTGTTTTCCGACCGAAGCCCGCTTGCGAGGCTGAGGGCGGAAAGCAAAAAACCCCATGGCTGCCACTGGCAGACAGTGAGGGGATTTTGGTTGAAGGGTTCCACGAGCCGGATCACGCCAGTAATCCGCCCAGGCTGCTTGCAGGGCTGAAGGCGGAAAGCAAAAAACCCCATGACTGCCACAGGCAGACAGTGAGGGGACTCCAATTTAACTGACAGGCTTGTTATGTGGAGACAATAAAGATTAGTGCTGTTTTTTATAAAAGAATGGCAATTTTATAA
>QKCK01000019.1 GCA_003245695.1 Bacteroidota bacterium
ATTCGGCGACCTGCCGCCCGGCCCCGTGCAGCTGTACCACAAGGCGGGCGGCCGGGGCGACGTCCAGCCATTCTTCCACGCCCACGTCCATCCGATCGTGCTCCCCCCTTGGCGAAGGGTTGAGTGCAACCGATCTGCCAGCGTTATCAGTCAACGCCCTCTTCCAGTATCTGGGGTTCAGCCAGGCAACACCTTTCTGGATTATCTACCTGATACTTACAGGAGCAATGCTGTTCAGCTCTCTTGTGTTTCAATCCAAGACTATGAGGGCACTTATTTTTATTCCTATTGCCATAGGTGTTGCACAGAAACTGGGTTATCCTATAATGAGCCTGGCATTTCCAACGGCATTGCTTATTGAACATGTTTATGCCCTGCCATTCAACAGTAAACCGGCAGCTTTAATATATACCACTAACCACTATGGCCTTGCTGACACCATAAAGTTTGGACTTACAATGCTGGTGGTAGCGTGGGTAATGATTATTATATGGGGAGAAACATGGCTGAGATTTCTGGGTATAACACCAAACGGTGTTTTTGGGATATTTTAAACTGATAATTTGTGATGATAGAAAAGACTGTAAAAATCCATGATAAATTTTCTCTTGAACTAAAGTTTGGTTATGAGACCAAGAGAACACAAAAAGTCAATCTCTTCGAGGTTAATACATGGATTTTTGTTCCAAACAGTCTTGATATTAACAGACAGACATATACTAAATCTGACTTTTATAAGGACCTTAAATCAAATATCAGACTTATAACCCCGCAATTCCTTTTAAGAGATATTGCAACCGGAACACAATCACCCTTTATCTGTCTTGAGAGATCATTCAGGAACCTGGCTGAGAGCTCAACAAGAAGTAACTCAAGAGAATATCTGTACCAGATAAAGATGTTCCACTCTATTTTAAAATCGTCACTCAGGGACCATCGCGAACATCTTATTGCAAATATTAACACAGAAGATCGCGATTATCTCATTAATTCATATATCGAAAGTACTCAGACTATACTCAGCCGTTACAGAAGCCTGAGGAATATCCTTACTGTTCCTTCTGTAAACAAGGAACTGTTTGATATCTATGTGCTTGGGGATGAGTTCATGAGCAATATTGTTGAGCAACATTCATACCTTATTGCTGATAAACTCAGGAGAAAACATCCACAGATATACCTTGCATGCAAGAACAAGCTACTTGATCTGATAAGATCTGAGGTAAGCTACAGACAGGCGAAAGGCTTCCGTGTTGCAGAAGGAAACACTCCGATTCAGAGCCGGGAGCTTGTATACAGACGGGGAATACTTAAAAAGTTCTTTGAGAGTCAGTTGTTTCTGGAGACCAGAAAGAAAAAGGATGGCTTTATTGTAGAACAACTGGTATATAGCATTGCAGCAGGTCTGGCTATGATTTTTGCAACGGGTATTGCGTTTGCATTTCAGAAAAAATTTGGAAATTTCACCCTTCCCCTCTTTTTTGCCCTTGTCATCAGCTACATGCTTAAAGACAGAATGAAGGAGCTTACCAGATATTATTTTGCAGGTAAACTCAAAAAAACCTTCTTCGATCATAAAACAAAAATCTGGGTAAAAACCGATCAGATAGTAGGCTGGTGCAAAGAGAGTTTTGATTTTGTTCATGAAGATAAAGTACCACTGGAGGTAAAACAGATGAGAAACAGGAACCTCATACTGGAGATAGAAAACCGGGTTGGAGGTGAAAAAGTGATTCTCTACCGTAAACTGATGAACCTGAAAAGGTCTACGCTTGACAATGTGTTTTCTGATTTCCGCATTACCGGGGTAAATGATATTATCAGATTCAATGTCTCGAATTTCATTCAGAATATGGATAATCCTGAGATCCCGATCCGAAGGCTTACAGAGGATGATTACGAGGAGGTTAACGGCGAAAAAGCATACTACCTGAACATGGTAATCAATCTCAGGTATGCCGGTGAGAATCAATACAATCTCTACAGAGTGGCATTCAACAGGACAGGCATTCTGAATATCAGGTTATTATAATCATATCTGGATTTTTGTGTCAGCTTCTATTCTGAATAACTGAGATAGTCAGCTCTCAGCTATGAGTTTTTGCACCTCTCTTGCAGCAATTTTTGAATTGCTTACAACATTACAACCTCCAACGCATCCGCCCTCGCATGACATTATTTCCACAAAGGTGGCATCGCAGTTTTGAGGAAGTGACTTTAACAGCCTGACAGATGATTTATTGATACCATCTATCTGTTTGCTTTCTGATGCAAGATTATTGTCTACTCTCCGGATAGCATTTGTCACTCCGCCGGTAACTGCAAATCCTCTGGCCCACTTTTCCGGTGTTGTCTCTGTTATGGCTGAGTCAACTGTCTTGAGGTCAATACCTGAAGCAACGAGCCATGCACCGTATTCTTCAAAGCTCAGAGTATAATCAACCATTGGATCATTAAATGCCTCATGACGTTTTGCTGTGCATGGCGATACTACAACAATGCACCCATCCGGGTGTCTCTTTCTGACCTCAGCTGCCGAAAAGTGCATTGGCGTTGGAGTATCAGATACAAAAGGCTTCAGTGAAGGAATATGTTTCTCAACCAGGTTGGTATATGCCGGGCAGCAACTTGATGTCATGAAACTGTCACCACGGGCCATTCTGTCAGCGAGCTCCCTGGCTTCCTCCCTGGCTGTAGTCTCAGCTCCGGAGGCTATTTCATATACATGATTAAAACCAAGCATTTTAAAACCCTGAATTATCCTGCCAGGCTCAGTTCCAAACTGTCCCCATATTGCTGGTGCCAATAGTGCAACTACCTCCCTGTCACTACTGATCTCACGAAAAATATGGATCAGATGAGTCATCTCCATCACAGCTCCAAAGGGACATGCATTGATACACTTGCCACAGAAGATGCACTTCTCCCTGTCAATCTCCTCTACCCCGCCGGCATTTCTGTTTATGGCACCAACAGGACATACCTCTTCACATGGTACAGGGAGGTACACTACCGCATGAAATGGACATGCCTGATGACATCTACCACAATTGACACAAATACTATTGTCTATCCGTGCCTTACCATATTTTATTGAAATTGCGTTTTTGGGACAACTGTTAACACATTGACGGGCAACACAGCCACGACACATGTTTGATACCTGGTAACTTGTTTTACGGCACGCAGAACAGGCTTCATCTACAACTGTCAGAATACCCTCCCTGAGAGAATTACCTGCGGCAGCCATATGGTAATATTCAGAGAGAGGTGTCAGCTCATCGGTCTCATCTGCTATGTTAAAGCCCAGAATAGCCATAAGCTTATACTTTATGACTGCCCTGTCTTTATAGACACAACATCTTACAGGTTCTCCTTTTCTTGGCCTCATCTCCAGCGGAATACGATCTAATTCTTTTTCAAGATCACCTGAAAGAAGATGTCTCATAACCCGTGTCAGTAACTCGCGTCTTATTAATACTGCATTATTTATAACAGACATGCCTACTCCTCCTCCATTCTTATCTCATTCTCAATCTCCTGAAGCAATGACTCAAGTGTGACATTACTTACCACCCGGCCATTTACCATTGCAAAAGGAGGTTTACCTTCACCACGCTTATCACATAAATCAAGACACGGAGAACCTTTCAGAGTTATCTTCCGGGAAACCTCTGCCGGAATAAAGTCGTTAAATAACTGTAATTCAGATCCTCCCATCAGATAACAATGAGTTCCCGCACATATTATTATCTCAATTTTCTTTTTCATTGTTGGTTAAACGTTTTATTTATTGTGAAAGTCACCATTCTTTCACCGAATGCTTCTGTTATTTGATTAACGATACTGCTTCATTATTCAATTGCCATGCCATAGCTTCTATTGTACATTCATACTGATAGTTAGGGATTAAGGATAAGTTCATTAAAAACTCAAAATGTATAATAGCAGGACATATTTTAAAAATCTCATTGTCCTGATATGTTACATTGTCCTGAAACTGAACGGCTGTATTCAGGTAATTCTGACATGATGTATGGTCTTTCCTGTTTGAGATAAAACAAAACAGAGACTCACCTTTGGTTATTGTGTAAGTCCCTGTTTTCTGAGCGGGAAACGGGATTCGGACCCGCGACCCTCAGCTTGGGAAGCTGATGCTCTACCCCTGAGCTACTCCCGCATTGTTTTTTATATCTTCATTGCGACCCTCAGCTTAGGATCCGCCGGCTGGCGGACTACCCCTGAGCTACTCCCGCATTGTTTTTTTATATCTTTATTGCGATTCTCAGCTTAGGATCCGCCGGCTGGCGGACTACCCCTGAGCTACTCCCGCATTGTTTTTTTATATCTTCATTGCGACCCTCAGCTTAGGATCCGCCGGCTGGCGGACTACCCCTGAGCTACTCCCGCAATATGTCTGGCAAAAATAATCAAATCATTTATTCCGACAAATAATTGACTTAATGATTTAGGGGTGTACTAAAAACTAAAAATTTCACAAATGATCAGAGAGAAATGATTTATTATATTTGTTTAATAATAAGAATAAAACCTAAAACACTATGAAAAAAGTTTCAATTTTTAGTCTGGCAATGCTTTTTATCCTGAGTTTTGTGAGTGTAAAACCGGTATCAGGTCAAAAGATTGTATCTGGAGATCTCTCTTTCTTAAAAGGACAGAAATCAATAAATGTTGTTTTTGATTATACAGGCTTCAAGATTGAAAAGGAGACTGAATCGGAGTTTGTTGAGCGGGAAGCCACAGCCAGGGAAGGGAAAGAGGCAGGTAGTGGTGAAAAATTCAAGGCTGACTGGGAGAAGGACAAGACAGAGCGTTTCAATGCTGCTTTGAAGAAGATACTGGGTGAGGCATTACAGATAAATACTGATGACTCTGAGGCCCAATATACGCTTATAGTATATAATATCAATCTGACGAACAAAGGTTGGGGAAACAAATTCTCAGGAGGCAATCCTGCTTCAATGAATGTTGACATGAAGTTTGTGGAGACTGCCAATCAGTCAAATACCCTGTGTGAGATAAAGAATGAAAACATCAGGTATATGGCCACCACGGGTACTGTTGCCCAGAAGATACAGGGATGTCTTGAGCTTTCTGCACGGGTGCTTGCTAAAATGATGAAGAAAAATCTGTAAATAAGAGCTTTAGATGTAAAATAGGGAACAAGCTATTGTTCCCTATTATTTTTATCAAACAGTTTATGTTACTGTTCGGTTGTTTGGTTTGTCAGAGCCTCCCATGGGAATTGAACCCACGACCTGCTCATTACGAGTGAGCTGCTCTACCCCTGAGCTAAGGAGGCAAAAAAAGCAGGGCGTTATAAAGATATAAGTGTGGAATAATTATGTCTCGCTGCATTTCCTCGTGCTAGAGGTATAACGCCCTGCCTCTGCAAATATAATAACTTTTGGTTACTACATTACCATGCCACCGCAAACATTAACCACCTGTCCTGACACATATGAAGAGAGGTCTGATGCAAGGAAAAGTGCAATGTTTGCAACATCCTCGGCAGTACCGCCACGGCGTAATGGTATCTTCTCAATCCAGTCGTTCTTCACATCCTCAGGAAGTTTATCTGTCATGTCGGTAAGGATAAATCCGGGAGCAATGGCATTACATCTCACATTTCTTGAGCCTAGTTCTTTAGCTACACTTTTTGTAAACCCTATGATACCGGCCTTTGAGGCAGAGTAGTTTGATTGTCCGGCATTACCTGTAACGCCTACAACACTGCTCATATTGATAATAGAGCCGCCTCTCTGTTTCATCATAGGCTTAATTGCAGCTTTAGTAAGGTTAAATACTGACTTCAGGTTTACCATAAGAACAAGGTCCCATTGTTGTTCCGTCATTCTCATCAGCAGTGTGTCGCGGGTTATGCCGGCATTATTAACAAGGATATCTATCTTGCCAAAGTCGGCAACTATCTGATCAATAACACTTTCTGAGGCTTCGAATTTAGAGGCATCAGATATATAACCCTTTGCTTTTACCCCAAAGGCTTCAATATTTCTCACTGTCTCAGCGAAATCTTCGTTATCAACGATATCAGTAATAGCAATGTCAGCACCTTCAGATGCATATTTTAATGCTATTGCTTTTCCAATACCACGCGATGCGCCGGTAATAACTGCTGTTTTTCCTTCAAGTAGTTTCATCATTTATGTTTTTGGAGCCACAAATATACTAATTTTATCTTCCGAGGGCCTTTAAAACTGTAGTGCCGATGTCGGCCGGAGAGACAACGACATGAACACCACACTCATCCATGACTTTCATTTTTGCTTCAGCGGTATCGTTTTTACCTCCTATGATGGCTCCGGCATGTCCCATACGGCGGCCTTTTGGTGATGTCTGGCCTGCTATAAAACCTATTACAGGTTTTCGTCTATTCTCTTTTATCCATAACGCTGCCTCTGTCTCCATCTCTCCCCCTATCTCTCCTATAATTACTATTGCTTCTGTGTCAGGGTCATCCATCATCAGTTTAACGGCATCGAGGGTGGTGGTTCCGATTACAGGGTCCCCTCCTATTCCTATTCCAGTTGATTGTCCAAGCCCACATTTGGTTATCTGATCAACAGCCTCATAGGCCAGGGTGCCTGATCGTGAGATGATACCAATAGTTCCTTTACGGTGAATAAAACCAGGCATAATCCCAACTTTGGACTCTCCGGGGGTAATTATTCCAGGGCAATTAGGACCTATAAGCACTGTGTCGAAATTGCCTATGAATGCTTTTGCCTTTACCATATCCATAACGGGTATGCCCTCTGTTATTGCAACAATAAGTCTTATACCTGCTGCTGCAGCCTCCATAATTGCATCAGCACCAAAGGCCGGAGGCACAAAAACAATACTCGTATCAGCCCCTGTTTCTCTTACAGCCTCTTCAACAGTGTTGAAGACAGGCAGGCCAAGATGAAGCTGCCCACTCTTGCCGGGAGTGACACCTCCTACAACCTTTGTCCCGTATTCAATCATCTGGCTGGCATGAAAGGTGCCCTCACTGCCAGTGAATCCCTGTATTATTACTCTGGATTCTTTAGATAGTAACACACTCATATTTACCTTTTTGATCAGCTATTATCAAATATAACCAATTCTTATAATTATTGGTTGCTGTTGAGAAAAGAATAATCTTCAAAATAGTTATCACCTGTCCCATTAAGGATTCACCCCCTTAGAATAACTTTTACTAAATTTACTACTGACATAACGATATGGATTTCATTGAGCCCATATTATATATCGGAATGACTCAGTCATTCTTTTCAGGCCTCCTTGTTGCCACAAAGAGACCATACACAATTCCAAACAGGCTTATGGCTACCTGGCTGTTCCTTTTTTTTTCTGAGATGGTTATGGCCCTGATAAACAGAAACGTTCTCGAATTCTACTCATTCCCTTTCATAGCCTTCACCTATGGTCCTATACTTTATCTTTATGTTGTTCATATGACTGATAGCCAGAAGCACTTCTCTTTCTGGAACCTGCTTCATTTTATTCCTTTCATGGTATTTTTTGTTGTTTCAGTGATCTTCAGACAAACACCGGTATTTGATAATCTTAGCGGCTTCTTCCTGTCTGACAGGTTTATTTCGCTGAGAATTGTGTATGGGGTATCATTCTTTTTGTCAATCACTCTTTACAGCCTGCTCTCATTCGTTGAAATACGTAAACATCAGAAGCGACTAATGGATACTGTCTCATATACATCACGACGGATAACCTTAAACTGGCTAAAGATTCTATCACTTACCTTTTATATCGGCTTCCTGATAATGTTCACCTTTGGGGGCATTCAGCTTCTTTCACATGTTCTCCCGTTCGACCCGTATGTAATAACATTTATCCTGATTGCTTTCTTTGCTTTCGTTTACAGTTTTTATGTAATAAAGCAGCCGGTGATAATGGACCAGATAATTCCTGTTACCGGATCAACAGAAAACATTGAAGAGGAAAAACATGAGAAATATGCAAGAAGTGGTCTGAAGGATGACATGGCCATGGAGTACCTGAACCGTCTTGTAAATATTGTTGAAAACGAAAAGCTTTATCTCAACAGCAACCTCACTATAGATGATATGTCGAGGAGTACAGGCATTCCTAAACATCATATTACTGAGGTGCTAAATGAAAAGTATAACCGCAACTTTTTCACCTTTATAAATGAATACAGGGTGAAGGAGGTGATAAACAGGTTGTCTGATCCAAAATTCAACAGGTATACCATACTCTCTATTGCTTTCGACTCAGGGTTTAACTCAAAAACCACATTTAACACACTCTTTAAGTCTTTCACGGGACTTACTCCCAGCGAATACCGAAACAAAAAAGACGATAACAGGTAGTTCGAGCCTGATGGGTAGAACTACTAATGTTTAATCTACTGGTTCGTGCTAAGTGGTTCGAACGAGTCTTATTCAATTCTTTAGGACTTTTGCTGAAAAGAGTTATCATGAAATTCCGTTACATCTCATTACTGTTATTGCTCTTTACTTTACCACTCTCTTCACAGAGCGTATCCTTTGGTGGTTTTATCAGAAGCGGATTATATCTGTCAGCAGGTGATTATGATCAGGATATTAACTCTCTCTTCGCTGATATTTCATTGATAACAGATGTCTCAGACAATAAAGTCTACAGGGGATTTGCTGACATAAGAGCAAGAACGGGCCAGCAATTTGGTGAAAACAGTGACTTTCTTTTAGTAAGGGAGGCATGGTGCTCATACTATTCGAAGGGTTTTGCTATCTCTGCCGGGAAGAAAATCCTGAAATGGGGAAAGAGCGACTTCTATACACCGCTCTCAAAATTCAATCCCATTGATTATTCCCTGCGAACGCCTGATCGTGAGGATGCCGACATGGGAGAGATAATATTCGAGGTCAGTGTCACTCCTTTACCGGCAGTTAAGCTATCACTGGTGGCTTCGCCATTATGGAATCCTTCTGTGATGATAACCAAGCCGTTAAAATTGGGCGATAATATTCATCTGACGCTTCCGGAAGGCTTTCTGGCAGGCAATGGCTATTATTCATATGGTTTCAGGGCTGATTTTACTATGAAAGGTGTAGACTGGGGATTACAATGGTTTCATGGTGCTGATCCTATGCCTGGCTTACAACTTGATTCAGCTGACTTCTCCGATCTTCTTAACCCGGATATCACCATGAGTGGAGTGCCATATATTATAAACAGCTATGGAGCTGACTTTGAAGCTTCAGTATCATCATTTGTTGTAAGGGGCACTCTGTCATTATTCAGACCTGAAGGAATAAAATCTGAAAATGAAGAGATTCCATTTTCACAGCTCGAGTGGGTTGCCGGGATTGACTGGAATCCGGGAACATTCCATATTACTGGTGAATATAGCGGCAAGAAGATACTTGACTATTATAAGCCTCCCTATGATCCATTGCTGGGAACAGAACCAGACATAGCGCAGCTGGCAGAGTTGTTTATGACCCCGGGATTTGATCCTGTTGAATTTGCCAGGTTACAGGTGGAAGCATCAAACAGGCTTTATAACTACCAGATGAAAGAGTTTTACAACTCTGCTGGCTTACGGATTGAGTTGGATGCCTTATACGGGAGGCTAATGCCTTCCTTTACCTGCATGTATAACTTCACAGCACATGACCTGGTGCTGATTCCGTCAGTAAAGTACAAGCCTTCTGACAGCATCTCCATTGTGGCAGGAATGGAGTATTATTCAGGAAGCCAAGGTGGGTTATATGATATAATCGATGATTTTATGAATGCAGCATTTTTCTCAATAAGAGTAGATTTCTGATATCATGACAGATTTTATAATTAAATACAGGTGGCTGATTATCGCAGTCTCACTTTTTGCCGGCATCTCTTTCGCGGCTCTCATACCGAGGGCAGAGACAGATCCTGAGATACGAAATTACATTCCTGAACATATGCCATCACGCGTCATAAACGACTCAATAGAACAGGTATTTGGTGTCCAGGATATGATTGTGGCCGTTTTCACTGACTCATGCATAATCAACCCTGCGGATCTCAGACAGATAAAAGTTGCAGAGAGGGGGTTTGCACATCTGGATGGTATCAGCAAGACAACCTCATTGTATAGTGCAAGAAAGATAACAAGCGAGGATGGCATGATGATAGTTGATCCGCTTATAAGAGATATCCCTGTCACTGATGAGGCTATGGACAATCTCCGGAGAGACATCCTTGACAACCCCTTTGCCCTCAATGTGGTTATATCTGAAGATTTCACTGCTGCAGCAGTTACGGGAACAGTAAATAAGATAGTTCCTGAACATGTTACTCTTGCAAGGGTCGATTCAATTACTTCTTCCAGTAAAGGCGATGCCTCTGTAATTATGGGCGGTCTGCCAGTTATCAGACAGTCTATAATGAAGGATGTTAAGCATGATGCCATTATTCTTATTCCCCTTGCCCTGATTATTATGTTGACTATATTGAAACTAACCATAGGAGACTGGAAGAGTGTCATGATGCCTTTCTCAGTGGTTATTCTTTCAGCGGCAGTGAGTATGGGACTCATCCCTCTGTTTGGCTGGAAGATATCAATACTCAGTCTTCTGGTGCCTATAATAATGATATCAGTAGCCAATAACTATGGTATTTACCTGGTTACGAGGTACCAGGAGCTCTCAGAAGGAGACTTTACATTATCAAAGCGTGACATGCTTTCCGCTCTTACAGGCATTCTCAATATGCCGATACTCTTTAGCGGATTGACAACCGTAGCCGGATTGCTGGGCCTGCTGGCTCATACTATCATTCCGGCACGCCAGGTGGGTATCTTGTCTGCATTGGGTGTCACTCTGGCGCTGTCGCTCAGCCTTATTTTTATACCGGCTTTGATTTATGTGACAAAGATTCAGGGGATAAGAGGTAAATGGGGGAAAAAAGAGAATAGCGGATCTGATATTTTAGCCAGGTCGATTCT
>QKCK01000129.1 GCA_003245695.1 Bacteroidota bacterium
GCAACTGGTATATCCAACGCCCTGAAGAAGATCTAGAGACTCCTTGTTCTGAACAAATATATGATCAAACATAAAAATCATCCGCCGGTAGAAGCTGCCATACCATTTGAAAAACAACTGCCCTGGTCTGAAAATAGCAGATACAAGATAGACAGGTATCTTCCTCCTTCTGAGAGCATTAAGATAATTATACCAGAATTCGTATTTAATGAACACCGCGGCATCAGGCTTTATTAACCTTACGAAGTCATGGGCATTCAGTGGAGTATCCGCAGGCAGGTACATTATCAGATCAGCATTACCGTAATTCTTCCGTACCTCAAAGCCTGAAGGGGAGAAAAAGGTAAGTACCACCTTCCATCCCTGTTTCTCTTCTTTTATTTTTTCTATGAGAGGCCTTCCCTGTTCAAACTCACCGAGTGAGGCACAATGCACCCATAATATATGTGTGCTGTTTTCGAGCCCCTGTATGCGTTTCCGCCAGTTGCGACGGCCCGTTACCCACTGCCTGGCCTTGGTGTTAAATGGTGAATATAGGTGTATCAGTATGGAATAAAGTCCGATGAGAAGGGAATAGAGTGTTTTCATCTCCGTTAATTAACGCAACAAAGGTAATAAACTCATACTTTTGTTCTAATTAAATTTTTGTTTCAAATGGTACGACTCGTAGCTTTATTCATCTCAATTGTACTCCAGATCATTGCAGCCTTCATTGCGCTGCGGTTTATGAAGATAACGCGGTACAGACTCTCATGGATACTGTTGTCAACATCGTTTGTCCTGATTGCTGTGAGGACATTCATCCAGTTACTTGAGTATTTCCGCAGTAAACCATCATTTGAACTTATGCTCCTCGATGAATGGATGAATGTCCTGATCTCAGTCCTTATTATCACAGGTGTGGCTCTTATCAGGGAGCTGTTTTACTCACTGAAGAGAGCTGAGACTGACAGACTCAGGTCTGAGAGAAGGATACTCAATGCAATAATATCAACAGAGGAGACCGAGCGAAAGAGGTTTGCCAAAGACCTGCATGATGGTCTGGGACCATTGCTGTCAACAGTAAAGATGTCGCTCTCAGCCCTTGACTCCAAAATAACAGACAGCACGGGAAGGGAGATACTTGCAAATACCAACCATGTAGTCAACGAGTCAATAACTACAATAAAGGAGATATCTAACAATATCAGTCCGCATGTCCTTACAAACCTCGGTGTGGCAAGTGCCATAAGCACTTTCTCGGCTAAGATCAATAATGCCAGAGGCGCATTCATTGACTTCCGTACCAACATGCAGGGCATCAGGTTCAATGCAGAGAAGGAGGTTGTTATATACAGAGCAGCGTGTGAGCTGATAAACAATGCCATAAAGCATTCAGGAGCGTCAAAGATTGAGATTGACCTTTTTAAGCATGAAAAAATTATTACCTTGCAGTATCTTGATAATGGAAGGGGATTCGATACCTCACTCCTTGCCTCAGATGAACAGGCAGGGATGGGAATTTCCAATATCGAAACCCGCGTAAGATCTGTTGATGGCGTATTTGTTATTGAGAGCTCAAAAGGGAAAGGGACAAGCGCTCTTATCAGGGTAGACTACAGAAACATCTATATGAATGGAAAAGATCAGGATAGCACTGGCAGATGACCATCATCTCTTCCGTAACGGACTGAAAATACTTCTCGGTGCATTCAGCGAATTCGAGGTCGTTGCAGAAGCCTCTAACGGTAATGAATTGCTCAGGCAACTAGCTCATGCCAGTGCCGATATTATATTAATGGATATAAGCATGCCTGAAATGGATGGCATCGAGGCAACAGCTGAAATATCAAACCTTTATCCTGACTCAAAGGTAATTGCGCTGTCAATGTACGGCGAGGAAGAATACTATTATAATATTGTTGACGCCGGCGCCAAAGGGTTCATCCTCAAAGACTCTGACATCTCTGATGTAAAAGAGGCTATAGAGACGGTATATAAAGGCGGGAACTACTTCTCACAGGAGCTCCTTTATCATGTTATCCGTAAGATAAAAAACCGTGAACAGGAGGTCAAGGGCTCCTCATTGTCAAAGCGTGAGAAAGAGATACTGCTGAAAATTTGCGAAGGACTCTCCAATCATGAGATAGCTGAGTCGCTCTTTATCAGCAAACGCACCGTTGACAAGCACAGAGCCAACCTGCTTGCAAAAACAAACTCAAAAAATACAGCCAGCCTTATCCTCTATGCAATAAAAAACAAGCTAATAGAAGTATGATATGTCTGATACTCTCCAAAAAGGAAACAAAGGTGAGGAGATCGCTGCTTCTTTTCTGAAGACAACAGGATACAGGATACGTGAACGCAACTGGAAGACAGGCAGGAATGAGATAGACATCATTGCTGAGAATGACAACTTTATTGTTTTTGTAGAGGTAAAAAGCCGCGCAGCAGATTTCCTGGTAAATCCAAGGGAGGCAGTGAATGTCCCCAAGCAACGAACCATAATTTTTGCTGCATCAAACTATATCAAAAACCACAACATCATTAAAGAGAGCCGGTTTGATATCATTACAGTGATCTTCAATGGTAATGATTATGACATTGACCATATTCAGGCTGCCTATTATCCTACTCTCTGATAGAGAATCATTATTTCCTGAATGTATTTTTTTCCTTATTAATAACCTGAAAACCATAACAGAAACGACGGTGATGAATATAGAGATCCTGCGTGAATATTGTATCGCTAAAGAGGATACTGAGGAGTGTTTCCCTTTTGATGAGGAGACCCTCGTATTCAAGGTGAACGGAAAGATGTATGCCCTGGTAAGTCTCAGCGGGGACTTCTCAGTAAACCTTAAATGCGATCCTGAGCGTGCCATAGCGCTAAGAGAAAAATACAGTGCCATCACTCCGGGTTATCATATGAACAAGTCTTTTTAATATACTGTTACGACAATCTTAAGTACTATCTTTAATCTTTTGCCCTCCAAATACTCAAATCCTATTGACATCTTTATAACTTTTACATACATTTAAGACAGCAATACAAAACTTAAAAACTTGAAATGATGGATTGGGTAAATAAATTTCGTTATGAATTAGCTTCAGATTTAGAAAATGTGATTGGGAAGTTTGAAGTTGAAAAGGATAATCCGGGTTATGGCCTTGGATTACACCACAGCTATGATAGCTTTAATTCTTTAAGAGAAATCAAAGAATTTAAAATAAAGAATAAGGGGCTTCTTGTACAAATGCGATTTGATATTACAGAGGAAATTCCAGGGATTGATGGGACACGACTTCTTGATGATTT
>QKCK01000342.1 GCA_003245695.1 Bacteroidota bacterium
AGGAGGGTATTGTCAATATTCTGCCATATCGGATAGAAACCGGCATTGTCAAGGATATTGCGTGCAATGTATGCCCTTAATTGTGTATACATGATATCGTATGAGGTCTTTATCCCTTTTGGATCTCTTTTGATTCCATTGTCAGCAGCAAATGCAATGAATTTTTCCATCAGCCCTTGCTTCATCAGCCATTCATTAAGTGATTCAGAGTCCTTGAAGTTCTTCATTACCTCCCTGTTCTCTTCAGTAAACAAAATAGAATAGCGGTATAACAGTCCGGAGTTACGTATAGAAACAAAGTAGTTTGAGATGCCTGTAGTATCAAGTGGTACAAAGAGGTCAGGCATAATACCACCGCCTCCGTATACAACTTTTCCACCAGGGGTGACAAATTTCAACGTATCACCAAAGTGAATTGAGTCAGCCTCTTCAAATTCACCATGCAGAAATCTGTTATTAAGGTCCTCATAGTACTTTTCAATGCCCTGATCATAAGGTTTCTGGATAGATCTTCCGGTAGGGGTATAGTAACGTGCAATAGTAAGTCTCAACCCTGAGCCGTCACGGAACATAACAGGCTCCTGCACCAATCCTTTACCAAAAGAGCGACGTCCTATTATAGTTCCTCTGTCATTATCCTGTATGGCGCCAGCCAGTATCTCACTGGCAGAGGCACTCCACTCATCAATCAGAATAACCAGATCGCCTGTTTCAAACTCGCCCTGCGATGTTGCCATAATATTCTCACGTGGTTTTGACTTACCCTTTGTAAAGACAATCAGTTGATCATCAGAGAGAAACTGATCTGCAATCATGGTCGCGGCATCCATTACTCCTCCTGAATTACCTCTCAGGTCGAGAATGAGCTTCTTCATACCTTGTTTCTTGAGATCACGCAGCGCTTTGATAAACTCGTCATAGGTGGTGACAGCAAAATTTGAGATTTTAATGTATCCTGTCTCAGCTGACATCATATATGCTACATCAACACTAAAGAGAGGTATTTTATCACGGGTGATTGTAAAGGGGATCAGCTTCTCTGATCCTTTTCTGAGAATCTCAACAGTTACTTTGCTCCCTCGTGGACCTTTTAGTTTTTTTATTATCTCCTGGTCAGGTATCTTTTTCCCGGCAACAATAGAGTCATCGATGGCAATTATCTTGTCACCGGCTAATATGCCCATCTTTTCAGATGGTCCTCCGGGTATGGTACTCATGATGAGTACTGTGTCAGTCAGCATGTTAAATGACACTCCAATGCCTTCAAAATTTCCCTGTAGCGGTTCATTTGCTTTAGCCAGATCACGCGCGGGTATATAAACTGAATGGGGATCAAGTTTCTCAAGCAAAACTGGTATCACTGATTCTTCAAGTTCGTCCCTGCTAATGGTATCAACGTAATCAGATTCGATAATATCAAGAATACGGTTAATCTTGTCTCCGGCTGGTGGAAAGCTTGAGTAGATTCCGGCAGCAGGATGAGGCATATAAAAGCCGATAAGTATTCCGGCAGCCAGGCCGATTGATATTATTAACGGTAAGTATGCTTTATTGTATTTCATATGTGTTGTTTTCCAAGTCTATATATACCAGTTCAATGCCAGCTCTTTTAAGTAGTTCCAGACCATCTGTTTTATGATACCTGTCGCTGTAAACAACCCTTTTAATACCAGACTGTATAATTAGCTTCGAGCATTCCATACATGGTGACGATGTAACATATAACGTAGCATTATCACTTGAATTATTTGATCTGGCTACTTTGGTTATTGCATTTGCTTCTGCATGAAGAACGTATGGCTTGGTCATATTGTTCTCATCTTCGCACACATTTTCAAAACCTGCCGGAGTACCATTATAACCGTCAGATATTATCATCTTATCCTTGACAATGAGTGCACCCACCTGCCGGCGAATGCAATATGAATTCAGAGCCCAGATACCGGCCATCTCCAAATAACGCCTGTCAAACTGCTCCTGTTTCTGTCCGTATGGGTGCAACAAGTCTTTCTTCGTCATCCTTTTTAAAGTTGGAACTGACAAACATAGTCGTTTTTATTGCTATATCAAAAGCTGTGCAGAAATATGAGTTTCCTGAAAGAAAATGTTATTCTTTTGTCTCTTCAGGTTTCTTCTTTGTCTTTTCAATCAGTTTGTCAAGTTTCTCATCTGTTTTTTCTGCCAGGTTACCGGCCTTTTCCTTGAGATCAGTGAGAGCCTCTCCTGTTTTTTCAACGACCTTATCCTTTATATCTTTTATTTTTTTTCTGCTTTTTTCCTCAAGTTCATCAAATTTCTCATCAGCCCTGTCTGCAAGCTCCTTACTCTTTTCGATGACTTTTGCCGTAGCCTCAGCTGTATCTTCTTTCAGCTCTTTGATTTTCCTTTTCCCTTTCTCCTCTATCTCATCAAACTTCTCATCAGCCTTATCTGCAAGTTCCTTACTCTTATCCTTCAGACTGTTCATGGCATCCTCTGCCTTGTCAATCATATCTTTTGCCTTGTCGAATATGTTATCCTTATCTTCAGCATTTCCTTTTTTTTGATTTTCTTCCATGGCGTAACTTTTTTTTATTATTCAGGTTTATTAGCAAAGTTAATTAAATTCAGTGTTGATGGTCTTATCAACTTATTTTGAGATGGTGATTCAGAGCAACAAATTGCTGCAATCAATCAGAGGCCCTTACTCACTGGCGTTGTAACATCTGTAGCGTTTTTTCATTTTTCATTTTCAGGTTTGAAGAGCTATCGATAAATAAATTTATTATTATTGTCAACAGTAAGGGTCATTTAATTAATCCTATCCAGGTGTATAAAACTCAAAATAAAAATCCAGTCACTATGAACAGGCTTGTTAGGGTAATCCCTCTTTTAACCGCAGTTTTGTTTTCTATGCTTTTTAATTC
>QKCK01000226.1 GCA_003245695.1 Bacteroidota bacterium
GAAAACATGCCGAAAGTTTATGACTATGTAAGTCTTATTCTGCCCCCTCGTTGGTTTGTGACAATCATTCGCGGATTAATGATAAAAGGCTCCGGTTTTGGCTTTATCTGGAAGGAGACACTGGTACTCATTGGCATGACTGTACTGATTATTTTTCTAAGTTCCAGGCGTTTTAAGGTAAGACTTTAAGAAGGGAAATAATGAGGAAAACAATATTTCTAATCAGGAAAGAATTCAGGCAGATATTCCGGAACACGTTTCTGTTCAGGGCTATCATTGCTGTTCCTATTGTTCAGATGCTCATACTTGTTCCGGCAATCACCTTTGAGCTCAAGAGGGTTGATCTGGCAGTGATGGACTCAGACCGTACTTCAGAGTCAAGAGCCCTTGTCTCCCGTCTGCAGGGATCATCTTTTTTCAGGACAAATGCTGACGCCAGGAATGAAAAAGAGGCCAATGCTCTTCTCTTCTCAGGAAGGTGTGATGTGGTTATTTCCATCCCAAACGGTTTTGCAGAAGACATAAGGAGAGGTGACACCCCGAAGATTGAAGTGCTTATAGATGCAATAAATGCTACTTCTGCGCAGCTTGAATGGTCTTACATCAATGGTATAATACGGGATTATAATAATGATATTCTGATAAGCAACGGAGCTATCTCAAAGCAACAGAAGGGTATAACAGTGTCAAACCGCTTCTGGTATAATTCTGATCTGAATTACAGGTATTATATGCTGCCAGGCGTTCTGGTGATACTGGTGACAGCGATAGGCATTATGCTTGCCGGGCTGAATATGGTAAAGGAGAAAGAGTCAGGTACCATTGAACAGATAAACGTGACTCCGGTAAGGAAATCGGAGCTTATTGCTTCAAAGGTTGTTCCCTTTTTTATCATAGGGCTTGTTGACCTTGCTTTTGGGCTCATAGTGGGCAAACTTACATTTAACATCCCCTTTGAAGGGAGCGTGCTGTTACTCTTTTTTGCAGCCTCACTGTTCATTACTGCGGTGCTTGGCCTCGCTCTTTTCTTCTCCACTATGGCAGCTACTCAGCAACAATATATGTTCATTGCCTTTTTCTTTGTGATGGTATTTGTTCTTATGAGTGGAATATTCACACCAGCCGAGAGTATGCCATTATGGGCACAGAAATTCAATATAGTGAACCCCGTTGCTTACCTTATGCGCATTAACAGAATGGTAATGCTCAAAGGATCAGGCTTCAGTGATATACTACGTGATCTTTGCTGGCTGGCGGGTCTGGCTGTTGTGTTTTTAACTTTTGCAGTGAGAATGTATAGAAAGAGAAGTTAAGGCAACTCCTGTGGCACCTCCTGCAGGTTACTGAGATCATATCCAAGACTTCGTGCCTTATCCAGTATCATCTCATAGGTTGTCCTATCCATATGAGGCTCCCTGGAGAGGATCCACAGATATTTGTCAGAGGAGCTGCCAATAAGTGCCCATTTATAACTGTCATCCAGCTCCATGATATAATAATCAGAATAAAACCAGAGAAAGAATGAGACCTTGAGATGACCATTATGTTTCTTCCCTGCAAAACGGGCTTTGCCAATTGCCTTCTCGATCTTTCCACCTAAAGTAAGATAGTGGCCGGCATTCTCTACTTTGATATCACCTTTGCCAGTAAGGCTATATGTTGCCGTGACCCCGACAAGATTCCTTTCAAACTTATGAGGAAACCGGGCCAACTCATACCAGACCCCCATATACCTGTTCACGTCCAGATTCTCTATATACTTCTTTTGTGCCATGGCGGGTTGAGTTATTATTAATAAAAATGACATTAGTACCTGTAAACCTAAAACACCCATCACATTAACCTTTTAAAGTTAAACAACTGACAACTGCAATAGTTTTCATAAAACTTCTGATTTAATTAATGGTTGTTCAGGAAAAGTTGATATCTTTGTGCCACTATCCAACCTTTTCAACAGAAAAGTCTTGGTTTATAGAGAAGAGGGGAGAGAATAGGCTCAGAGAACCTCTAGCAACCGCGCAGTGCAATGCTGCGAAAGGTGCTAAAACCTACCCTGGAAAGGGAATTATAAATTAGAGTTTTTGCGATCAGTACAAACTTTTGCAGAAATATAGAGATGACAGTAAAGTCATGGTGTTGTTTTGTATATCAATATTTTAAATAGAGAAATATGTCAAAAAGAAAATCCATCGATGAGATCAATGAAAAGATCCGGGCAGGAAAAGCAGTAGTAGTAACTGCAGAAGAGGTGTCAGCTATGGGAAAGGCGATGAGTCCTTCAGAAGTGCTTGACAGGGTTGATGTTGTAACCACAGCCACATTTGGGCCTATGTGTTCATCGGGTGCTTTCATTAACTTCGGTCATCCGACCCCTCCTATCAGGATGGAAAAGATCACTCTGAATAATGTGCCTGTTTTTGGAGGCATAGCTGCTGTAGATGCATATATTGGAGCGACAGAGGTAGCCAATCCGCATGACACATATGGCGGGGCACATGTCATTGAGGATCTTATTGCCGGAAAAGATGTCACTCTTCATGCAACAGCAAAGGGCACCGACTGTTATCCAGGAACGGAGGTTCGCACTGTAATAAATAAGGAAAAGATTAACGAATTCATAATGTTTAATCCCCGAAATGCATATCAGAACTATAACGTTGCTGTCAACACAACAAAAAAGATAAAATATACCTATATGGGGACATTACTCCCCGGGCTGGGTAATGCCAACTATTCAACCTCGGGCGAGCTGAGCCCGCTGCTTAACGACCCGGAGCTGAGGACAATAGGTCTGGGCACCAGGATTTTCCTGGGAGGAACAACAGGCTATGTTGCATGGAATGGCACTCAATTCAATACTGGCAAACCCCTGAACAACTTCGGAATACCGGTAGGCAATGCTGCAACAATTGCTGTTATTGGCGATGCCAAGGCAATGAACCCAAGATTCATCAAGGCTGCCTACTTTGAGAAATACGGTGTAACAATGTTTGTTGGTATTGGTATCCCTATTCCCGTTCTTGATGAAGATCTGGCAAGAAGGGTAATGATACGCAACAGCCAGATAGAGACAAACATAATTGACTATGGATCAGGCGGGTTTGAGATTCTTGGAAAAACAAATTATAAGTCTCTCTTCTCCGGTGAGATAAACCTTAATGGCAAAAAGATACGCACAGCTCCATTGTCAAGCCTGAAAGTGGCAAAGGAGATTGCCGCATTGCTGCGTGAAGAAATACTGGGAGGCAGATTCTTCCTCACAGAGCCTGTTGCTCTCTTCCCAAAGACAACAGGATTGAATAAGCTGGAAATAAACATTTGAATCACATCGTAAACTGTTAGTCATGACACATAAGAGATTTGTACTTACGTTCCCTCCGGAACTAACATCGGAACCTATCACATATAAACTGATCAAGGACTTTGATATAATGGTTAATATTCTTAATGCAGATATCTCACCCGGTAAGATAGGACACCTTGTGCTGGAGATGAGTGCCCCGGGTAAGGTATTGAAGAGTGGGATTGAGTATATAAAAGGGCAGAATGTAGAATGTGTACCACTGGAAAAGAAAATCTTTTATCAGGCTGATAATTGCATTCACTGTGGCAGTTGTACTGCTGTATGTTTTTCCGGGGCCTTGACAATGAGCAGAGCAACAAATGAGATGGTATTTAACCCTGAAAAGTGTGTTGTGTGCGAGTTATGCCTTAAGGCCTGTCCTCTAAGACTATTCTCCATTGACATCGAATAGCATATGACAGGATATGAACCCCGGTTTTACCGTGCCTCTATGGGACGGATGCGATGGCGAAGCTTCAGGGTTGTACATCTTGAGACCGACCTTTGGATAGCTGTTGATCCGGGCAGTTACTCCCCTTTTATGGAGGAGTTTGCATTGTCAAGGGCAAAACACTACCGCGAGATGCTTGATAATCATATCTTACAGGTGCCTCATTTTCTTACTGCACTGACACCATACCCTGCCCCGGCAATGCCATTGCCCTCAATAATAGCTGAAATGTACTCAGCCTCAGCGCAGTCGTCAACAGGGCCTATGAGTGCAGTGGCTGGCGCCGTTGCCGAACATGTATGCAGTGATATAGGTGAAAAATTCAATGTGAAAGAGATAGTTGTTGAGAACGGAGGGGATATTTTTATGAAGATAGCTTCGCAGGCAGTTATATCTGTCTATGCCGGCACCTCTCCCTTATCAGAAAAAATAGGAGTAGTTATTTCCCCTGAGGCCACACCGCTTTCAATATGCTGCTCCTCCGGGACAGTGGGTCACTCATTTAGCCTGGGCAGGGCCGACGCCTGCATGATTGCATCCAGGTCAGGTGCACTGGCCGATGCATGGGCCACCTCTCTTGCCAATGAGATAAAAGACAGCAGTTCAGTTAAAGAGATCACTGAGACTGCCCTGAAAAAAACCGGGATATTATCTGTTGTAATAATAAAGGATGATGTTGCAGGAATAGGCGGCAATCTGGAAGTAAAAATGTTATAGCACAATAAAGAAATCTGTTCTTCATTTGTTTATGAAATAATTAAGCATTGATTTTCCTGGCTTTTGTCATTAAATAATTTTTATATTTGAGCCAAGGGGTTTGGCTGAATAATACCTGACACTATCCTTCAGCCATCCAAAAAAATCAAAAATCATGATTACAGAAGAGAGATCGAAGGATGATCTATTAAGGGAGTTGGAACAGTTACGGCATGATCTTGATTCTTTAGGCAGGTTATACAGCAAAACCACTGAAAGTTACAAGATAACAGAGAATGCCTTGCTTGACAGCCAGGAAAACTATAAGCTGTTGCTTGATCTTGCTCCTGATGCATTTTTCCAGGGTGACGAAAAAGGCAGTGTCATTATGGCTAACAAAAATGCTTCTATCCTAACAGGCTATACTAATAAGGAGCTCATGACCATGAATCTGAGGTCACTATTCTCAGAGTCAAGTATCTCAAACAGGCCATTAAGGTATGACCTGCTGGAACAGGGACTGATACTCACAACAGAGCGTGAGATAGTCAGGAAAGACGGTGTCAGGATAATTGTGGAGATGACCTCACGTAAAATGCCTAATAATACCTACCAGTCATTTATGAGGGACATCAGCGAGAAGAGAAGAGCTGAACAGGCACTCCGTGATTCTGAATTCTTTTACAGAACAATCTTTGAGAATACAGGAACAGCACTGATGATGATTGAGGAAGACACAACTATTTCACTTGTAAACAGCGAGTTTGTAACACTGTCGGGGTACAGTCGCGAAGAAATAGAAGGTATTCTGAAATGGCCAACCTTTGTCACAAATGATGATCTTGACCGGATGATGGCTTATCATAAACAAAGACGCAAAAATAATTCTTCAGCACCCGCCAGTTATGAATTTCGCTTCAAACGCCGCAATGGGGAAATCCGCAATATAATAATATTCATTGCCATTATTCCGGAAACCAAAAGGAGCATAGGCTCCCTGATTGACATAACTGACAGGGTAAAGATTGAAGAGGATCTATGCCAGAGTGAAGAGAAATTCAGAGCTATTGTGGAGACATCACCTGACGCAATTGTCATATCGACATTAACCGGTGATGTACTGTTCCTTACTGACAAAACCGCCTCATTGTGGGGATATGATTCTATCGGCGACATTACAGGAAGAAATATACTGGAGTTTGTTCATCCCACATATCATAAGAAGGCTGACTTCTTAATAAATGAGATGTTAAATGGCAACCTCACTGGTGCCGCAGAATATCTGATGGTAAGAAAAGACGGATCACATTTTTACTGCGATTCAAATGCCAATATTATCAGAGATACCAAAAACCAACCTACAGGCATTCTGTTTATTAACAGGGATATCACACAACGTAAGCTTGAGGAGAAAGAGCTGATAAGAGCAAAAGAGGCAGCAGAGGAGAGCGAGGAGAGATACCGGCTTTTCATTGAGCAGACCACTGACGGTGTTTTTCGTATGGAGTTTGATGAGCCTTTCGACATTAATCTTCCTCTTGAAGAGATGGTAGACTTTATATATGATCATGCTATTGTCGTTGAATGTAATATGGCATTGCTGAAGATGTATGGCACCGATGACCGCAGAGATATTATCGGAAAAAGACAGATAGATTTTCATGGAGGGAGAGACAACCCGGTTAACAGGGAGTCAATCAGACGTTTCATAAAAAACGACTTCAGGATACAGCAGGAGGAGACAGAAGAACTGGATAAGCAGGGGAACCTTCATTACTTTGCCAACACCTCTGTAGGCATATTTAAAAACGGTAACCTGGTGCGTATATGGGGAACTCAAAGTGATGTAACTGAGAAGAAGAAGTATGAGATTGAGCTGATTAAAGCCAAAGAGAAGGCCGAAGAAAGTGACAGACTAAAATCAGCCTTTCTGGCAAACATGAGCCATGAGATACGAACTCCTATGAATGGTATACTTGGTTTTGCAGATCTGCTCAAAGAACCGCAGCTTACAGGTGAACAACAACAGGAGTATATTAACATCATAGAGAAGAGTGGTGTTAGGATGCTTAATATCATTAATGACATCATTGATATCTCAAAGATTGAGTCGGGAGCAATGAAGATCCTCTATTCTGAAACAAATATCAACGAACAGATAGAGTATATTCATACATTCTTCAATCCGGAAGCAGAAAGGAAGGGGCTCTCACTCTATATCAAGTCGCTGCTGCCAGCAGACGAGGCTATCGTAAAAACTGACAGAGAGAAGATATACGCTATCCTTACCAATCTCATCAAAAATGCGATCAAATTCACTGACAGCGGCTCAATTGAATTTGGATGTGTAAACAAGGGTGACAATCTGGAATTTTTTGTGAAAGATACTGGCATTGGAATCCCCGAGGATAGGCATAATGCTGTTTTTGAACGATTTATCCAGGCCGACATATCAGACAAAAGGGCACTACAGGGAGCCGGGCTCGGACTGGCAATAACCAAGGCATTTGTTGAGATGCTTGGCGGAGAGATATGGTTCAGGAGCAAAGAGAACGAAGGTACTCACTTCTTCTTTACCATCCCGCATCTTATACAAGGGAGTGCAGGTAATGCAAAGAAGACAAGAAAGGAAGCCAATAGTGTTAAAGACCTGAATAATCTGAAGGTTCTCATTGTGGAAGATGATTCTACTTCAGACAAACACATTACCCTGTTATTGAATAAATACAATTGTAAGGTATTTCATGCGGCTGATGGTATTGAGGCAGTGGAGTTTTGCAGAAAAACACCAGACATTGATCTTATATTAATGGATATAAGATTGCCGGGGATGAATGGCTATGAGGCTGCAATGGAGATAAGAAAATTCAATGAGAATGTTGTAATAATTGCGCAGACGGCACATGCACTTGCCGGAGACAAAGAGAGAGCCCTGGAATCCGGTTGCAATAATTATCTGACAAAACCGATAAACAAGGCATTACTCAATGTCTTCATCGAAAAATATTTTAGCAGGCAATAAAAAAAGGCTGCTTCATACCCCTGAAGCAGCCCTCCAATCATGAAAAAAATAGCTGTCAAAATGATACTGTTGTCACTTTGCCAGAAATAGTAAAACTCTTCTTAAGAGTACCGGGCGTGTAAGATCCGCCTGTGTAAAGACCATCAGAATAAGTGCCTGTTGATGATCCTCCTGTATAGATTGTATATGTGCCATTCGAGATAAGCTGTGGCGATGAAAAAATCATGTAATATGCACTACGGTAAGGCTTGAATGTAAGTATGTCATTGCCTGATGCATCCTGAATATGGAATAATGTTGAGGATGAGAAGGCTGTACTGCTTGTTATCTTCACTGCATACTGTGACGAGGTGGCTGATGTTGCCTGAATCATGCTTCCTGAGTTTGGCCCCACTCCCACAAGTAATCCCCCTGAGATATTAAAAGTGCCATTATAGTCAAATGCTACCTCAGGCTGTGATGATGGCCCATGGACTATCACTGTTCCTCCACTCATAGATATACTGCCATTACTGTCAAGTCCATCACCCTTGGTGGCATTCACCGCAATCGTCCCCCCTGTTATACTCAGTAGGCTGCCGTCGTTCGCCTCTGTCCCTGCTCCTTTTGTTGCATTAAAAGCATCGTCTGTTGAGGCAATATTCACATATCCACCTGTGACAGCTATTGACTGGCTTTCAAAACCCTCATAACATTTTGTCACACTCAATGACCCGCTGTTGAAGGTTAATGAACCTTCAGCATGAACAGCATCATCCATTGTTGAGATATTTATTTCAGCCTCATTAAGTAATGCTCCGGCTTCTGTGTGTATGCCATCATCAGCCGAGTTGATCCCAAAAATACCTCCGTTTATCTCTATCCCCGAGGCAGCCTTGATACCTTTGGCAGAGACACTTCCTGTATAACCACTTGTTGTTGACGAGGTGCCGCTGCCCCCTCCTGCTGTAAGAGTCATCTCAGCGTATGTAATTGTTACAGTTGATGCTGCTGCAACGGCATCACTGCCTGAGGTTATAATAAAGTGCCCGGTGTCAATCTGAATATAACCAACCGAGGTGTCATTGTCATTATCTGACTTCATCCCTTTGCCTCCGGCATTTATTGTGAAATCTCCTTCCCGTATTATCAGATAATCCTTACCCCTTATTCCATCATCAACTGCGTTAACTGATATGGAGCCTCCTTTTATTATTACTCCGTCCTTGCCCGAAATCCCATCATTAAAATTTGCTTTCACATTGAGAGCCCCTGTGCCAAAAATTGTAAGATCTGACTTGCTGAAAACGGCGGCATTGGGCTCCTCCTCAGTAGCGTCATCGTAGGTATATGATGACCCATCAGTAAGATAATTGGTAGTATTATCAGCAAGAACTATTATTGTCTTCTCTGAATCGCGAATATTGATGGGAGCACTTGAGGAACAGGTAATGTTTACATCATTAAGTATCAGCCGTACATCTCCCTCGTCGGTGGTGTTTACTATAAGCTGGCCGTTGGTAAGGGTGCCACTGACTGAATATGTCCCTGCCCTGGTAATTGTTGCCTTGCTGCCACTTATACTCACAACATCATAGGTGGCAGTTATTGAGGTACCACTCAGTACTATGAAAACAGTATCTGAATCTGTGCCTGTATAGTCATCCTGGTCCTCATTGACCTCCTGTTCATCCTCCTCTTCTTCAGGTGCATATGTCTTACCACATCCTGCAACTGAAGCCATGAAGAAAAATACTGTCAAAATTAAAATCAGATCTTTTCTGGTCATGACCTTCCTGTTTTTATGTTACATTACTCTTTACAGATCTTATTGATCCATAACGTAATATTAACATCAAAGAGGGTCTGGTATTATGCATTTCACCACTTTGTTTTTCACTTTCGCAGCCGCCTTTTACCTCATTAGGGTATTTATCGTGTATTGGATAGATATTATTGGTAAGATAGGTACACTGAAACGATACAAATTAGATGAGTCTTTACTTTTTTGTATTTTTGACCCAAAATGACGCTATTATCTATTTTTATCAATGAGAGATATAATAAAGCTACTCCCTGATTCAATTGCAAACCAGATTGCTGCCGGCGAGGTAATACAGAGACCGGCCTCAGTAGTAAAGGAGTTGGTTGAGAACTCTGTAGATGCAGGGGCCAGTGAGATCTCTGTTGTGATACGTGACTCAGGCAGGACATTGGTTCAGGTAGAAGACAATGGTATTGGCATGTCAGAGACTGACGCCAGACTGGCATTTGAGCGTCATGCTACCTCAAAGATTACTGCTGCTGAAGACCTGTTTCATATTACCACCAAGGGTTTCCGTGGTGAGGCACTTGCCTCTGTGGCTGCCGTTGCCATGGTTGAGCTAAAGACACGTCGTGAAGAGGATGAAACCGGAACACTGATAGAAATCAATGGCTCACACGTTGAAAGACAGGAGCCTTGTCCATTTCATGTAGGTACCGTTTTCAGTGTGAAGAACCTTTTTTACAATATCCCTGCACGCCGTAAGTTTCTTAAGTCAGACAGTACTGAGTTGCGGCATATTATTACTGAATTCCAGCGTATAGCCCTTGCACATCCGGGAATAAAATTCTCTCTCTCTCATAATAACGAAGAGATATACCGTTTACAGCCTGGGAACCAGAGACAGCGCATCGTTGGCATATTCGGTAAACAATATAACCAGAACCTGGTTGACGTAGATACCACCACTACCATAGTCGATATAACCGGCTTTGCAGGCAAGCCTGAGAGTGCCCGCCGTACACCCGGAGAACAGTTCTTCTTTATAAATAACAGGTATATCAGGCATCCATATCTTCACAGGGCAGTGATGGAGGCATACCAGGGAATCCTCCCTCCTGAATCAGTGCCTGCCTATTTTCTGTTTATGACAGCAGACCCTGCCACCATAGATGTGAATATACATCCTACAAAAACTGAGGTGAAGTTCGAGGAAGAACGTTCTGTGTGGCAGATAATACTGGCGGCAGTGCGTGAGTCGCTGGGAAGGTTTAACGTAGTACCTTCACTTGACTTTGGCCCCGAGAGTGCCATGGAGATACCTGTATTGCCAGGCGGCATTGAGATACCGGAGGTGCCAGAACCTGTGATAAACCCGGAATTCAATCCCTTTGACAATAATGAATACTCCAGACCAGGTCTGTCCTGGGACAAAAGCTTCAGAAAAGACGACACCTCAGGCTGGGAATCACTTTACTCTGTTGCCGCAAGAGATCATGAAGACAGAAATGATGCGCCCGAACAAATACCTGTTGAGACCAGAAGACGATTCTTCCAGATAAAGAACAGGTATATCATGTGTCCTGTGATCTCCGGAATAATGATTATAGATCAGCGCAGAGCACATGAGAGAGTGTTATATGAGAAATTCCTTTCCTCACTGGGTGAC
>QKCK01000172.1 GCA_003245695.1 Bacteroidota bacterium
AATAACAATAAATTTATGAAAAATAATATGTTTATTATAATGAACATTTGTTCATTACTTTGTATATTTGTGGCCTCCAAAAAGCATAAAAATGCCACGCCCCATAAGAAAAAGATGTGTATCGTCGCCGCCATTAATGGAGGGTTTCAAACCATTTGGCATACCCTCGTCGGAGCTGCAGCATGTGGTACTTCTTATAGAGGAATTTGAATCAATAAAACTGTGCGACTATTCCGGGCTAAGGCAGGAAGAAGCCGCAATAAGGATGGATATTTCAAGGCCCACCTTCACCAGGATTTATGAAAATGCCCGCAAAAAAGTTGCTGAAGCATTTGTTGAAGGCAAAGCTCTTATTATTGAGGGGGGGAACTTCAGGAGTGATGAGGGATGGTACAGATGCAGGAGGTGTCGTCATGTTATTAAGAGTCGTGAAACAGTAACTGAGTGTGATAGTTGCCACTCAGATCAGATAAAACAACTAAATATTGAAGATAAAATGATGAAGATTGCACTTCCCACCTCGGGAAATTTTGTAGATGATCATTTTGGTCATTGTGAAATGTTTACAGTTTTTTCAATTGACGAGAATAACGATGTTGTAGGCAGTGAGATTGTTCCTGCTGCAGAGGGATGTGGCTGCAAATCAGGGATTGCCACAGTTTTAAAAGAGAAGGGGGTAAAGGTTATGCTTGCCGGCAACATGGGAGAAGGAGCCGTAAACGTTCTTGGAAACAATGGGATTAAGGTAGTACGTGGATGCCATGGTGAACTCAGGAGTGTCCTCACAGCCTGGCTTGGAGGAGAGGTAACTGACTCAGGCCATGGGTGTGCAGGGCATCATGGTGAGGATGGTCATGGCCATCAGTGCCATAATCATTAGTTTTAAAAAACATCATTCATGATGAAAGTTTAAAGCAGAAGGGATCCTGCAAAAGGATCCCTTCTGCTTTATGTAAGCTTTTTGTACTTAATTCTCACCGGGCCTGTATTCCCGGTACGTCTGCGGTAATTCTCCTCATATTCTGAGTAATCACCTTCAAACCAGACAACCCTGGAATCGCCTTCAAAGGCTATAATATGAGTAGCAATGCGGTCGAGGAACCAGCGATCGTGGGAAATGATCACAGCACAACCTGCAAAGTTCTCAAGCCCCTCTTCGAGAGCCCTGAGAGTATTTACATCTATGTCGTTTGTGGGTTCGTCAAGTAAAAGGACATTCGCTCCGCTTTTCAGTGTAAGGGCAAGATGAAGACGGTTTCTTTCCCCGCCCGATAATACGCCACATTTCTTCTCCTGGTCAGCACCGGTAAAATTGAAGCGGGCGGCATAGGCTCTTGCATTCACAGGTCTGTTTCCAACCATTACCTCCTCCAGGCCACCTGAGATAACCTCATAAACTGATTTAGAAGGATCGATATCGGTATGAGCCTGATCGACATATCCAAGAGAGACAGTCTCTCCAACCTCAAAGATTCCTTTGTCAACACTCTCCTGTTGCATAATCATTCTGAAGAGTGTTGTCTTACCTGCCCCGTTAGGTCCTATTACGCCGACAATACCGTTAGGTGGCAGGTTGAAGTCAAGGTTCTCAAACAGTATTCTGTCTCCGAAAGACTTTGATACGTTCACAGCCCTGATAACCTTGTCACCCAGACGGGGTCCGTTAGGTATGAATATCTCCAGTTTATCCTCCTTCTGTTTCACATCCTGATTAAGCAGGTTCTCATAGGCACTGAGGCGTGCTTTTGACTTGGCGTGTCTTGCTTTCGGAGACATTCTCACCCACTCCAGTTCTCTCTCGAGGGTCTTACGGCGTTTCACATTCCCTTTCTCCTCCTGCTCAAGTCGTTTTGATTTCTGCTCAAGCCATGATGTATAGTTCCCCTTCCATGGTATTCCTTCACCTCTGTCAAGCTCCAGGATCCATCCGGCTACATTATCGAGGAAATATCTGTCATGAGTAATGCAGATAACTGTTCCCTTGTATTGTTTAAGGTGAGTCTCAAGCCACTGAATACTCTCAGCATCGAGATGGTTTGTTGGCTCATCAAGCAGCAGCACATCCGGTTCCAGGAGCAGCAGACGGCAGAGTGCCACTCTTCTGCGTTCACCACCCGAGAGAACATTTACAGGTGTTGATGAGTCAGGGCAGCGAAGGGCATCCATTGCCCTTTCAAGTTTATGATCGAGGTTCCACCCGTCAAGATGGTCTATCTGCTCCTGAAGCTCAGCCTGTCTGTTCATAAGCTTTTCCATGGCATCAGCATTCTCATAAACCTCCGGTTCAGCAAATTTCAGGTTTATCTCTTCGTATTCCTTAAGAGCAGCAACAACAGCTGCAGCACCCTCCTCAACAATCTCACGCACGGTACGTGACTCATCCATAAGGGGGTCCTGAGGCAGGTAGCCAACAGAATATCCGGGGCTGAAAACAACCTCGCCCTGATATTCTTTCTCAATGCCTGCAATAATCTTCAGAAGGGTTGACTTTCCTGATCCGTTAAGACCAATGATACCAATCTTGGCACCCAGGAAAAACGAAAGGGATATATCTTTGATAACCTGTTTATGCGGCGGGTAGCTTTTGCTGACCCTATACATCGAAAAAATGATTTTTTTGTCGTCACTCATGTTTTTAACAATTGGTGATGACAAAAATAATCATTTTGAATATTGTCTGAATAATACTCGCCGGCGTGCTTAGTTTTCACCAGGCGAATACCCACGGGTATCTTTTTCAAACAGCTCCAGAGTTTCCTGCTGCACAAGTGTCCAGATAATATAGACACCCTTAAGTGTTCCTATCGGAATATTCAGCATTCCGAGTGCCCCCATTATCAGTGTCAGTATTCTTCCCCATTTTTTGTAGGCCAGAAGACCAAATGCTCCTGTAACCATAAGGACACCAAAAAAGCAAAGCAATATTTCAAGAGGGATTGTGATAAAGCTCAATATTTTCAGAACCTCGGGGTCCGGAATAAAACTTTCAATAAAACTGAAAGCAAGTATTAAAAACAGTCCGCTTAGGATATTTAATATCCCGAAAGCTATTTGTATCACTCCTACTGCAGTGATATGTGACTTCATTCTGTTAGTCTCCATAATATTGTACTTTTAGTTTTGTTTTCATTGATAATGACTTTTAAAGTTAGCTAATGCTGCATTAATAATCTTACCATTTTGTACATTTGTAAAAAATAGTTGTATGAAAAGAAAGATACTGTTTGTAATATCATTAGTAGCAATATCATTCTCGTTTACGGCCTGTGACCTGCTGGGAGGTGATTGTGAGGTTTGCCGCTACGCATCATATGACTCAAGTACTGGCAGCACGACATATTCTGATGAGGTTGAATACTGCGGGACTGACCTGGTTGCCATGAAAGCCACCCGTCCTTCAACATACGGCTCTGTCACAACAAGCGTGGAGTGTTACTGAGCCGTTTTCGCACACTATTTGCGGCATGCTTTTTGTTTCTTTATTAACGTTTTTATCGTCTGAGATGACGTTTAAAAACTGTTGTTAATAAAATGGTTCGCCATGTTGATATTTGAGAAAAATTTTTCTATCCTTGTCATGTGTTCAGCCTAACTTTAGGCTGGCATGGCAAATTACCCCCATAGCCCCTAACTACCTATGATTGACATTACTGGAAAGAGAATTGCGATTGTTGAAGACGATATTGCTTCCCTGCGTTACTATGAAACACTCCTCAGGGAAACAGGAGCAGAGGTGACAATATTCCGCAACGGGAGAGAGTTTGTTGATGCCATCGGCTCTTCTTCCTTTGACCTTGTTTTTATGGATTTCCTGATACCGCTTGTAAACGGCATTGATTGCACCAGAGCCTTCAGAAAAGTAAATAAATCAGCTCCTGTAATAATTGTAACGGCATATTACTCTGAGCAGACCAAAAACGAAGCATATATAGCAGGTTGTACTGAGTTCAATTTAAAACCCATTTTCCCGGAGAAGATTTTTATGATCCTGGAAAAGTATCTTGAAAAGAAACGCGAATTTCGTTTTACAGAATAGATAACATAAGAGAATAAAAAAATCCCACCCTTCGAGAGTGGGATTTTTTTATGAGAATATTTTTACCCACATTATTTAACGGCCACCGGATGATCCCACAAACTGTGAGTAGAGTTCGGTAAACTTTTTATTCAGTTCCTCGGCTATCTCTGTCTCCCCGTTATCATAGCATGCCTGTAATGCCTGTGAGACTATCTGGATGCCCTGTGTTATCTCCTGGCTGGCAGAATGAAGAATATAAGGTTTCTGCCTGAGGTAATACTCAATATGTCCGGAGTAGTAATCAGATAGTTCTCTGGTCAGCTTTGTTGCGGCTTCATTATCACCTGCAGCAAAGTAAGCCTCTACTATATACGGAAGGTAAAAATCATATCCTACATTTGACAGTGGCAGGTCGGTCATACATCTGTCAAGCACTTCGCGTGCCTTTTCTGTCTGGCCCTCTTCTGCAAGCTGTTTGGCGAGTCTTGAATAGAGCAGACGGGCCCTGATAACAGTGATTGTCCTGCGGTGGTAGTAATCAACATTCACTTCAGGATTATTTGCCCCACCCCAGACAAACTTATCCATGACATTTTTTGTCATGATATCACTCTCAATCCTGGAATATTCAAACCAGCTTTTGTTTTCTGTCCTGATAGGCACCAGCCTGTAAGCCATACCTTCACATTGAAAGTATTCTTCCAGACCCATGGCATCGCTGTTATAGCCGGTAACAAAATATATTGGCCTCTTCCAGTTATTGTTTGCGAGAATATCGAGTATAAGCAGCTGGCTTTTTATAACCCATGAGCCCTTGAGCTTTATATCGATATAGGGTACTATTTTATCAGCATCTTCAGGTTTCACTGTTCCGTTAGCCAGCACTGCCTCCTTATCAACCGGAATCCTTATGGTACGTGTAGGAACAAAATAGAGGTCCTCACCCATAAATTTGAGTTTTGAAGCCTCTTCTCCGCTTGATATAAAGGCCATTACGTCTTTAGCAGTAGCCGGCTCCCTTATCACATCATATATTGCAACCTGATTGTTTACTCCATCGTAATAATACTCTTTCTGAAGGCTTATAGGCAGTGGCTCAGATGTATATGATTTCCTTTTCATCTGGTCAATATACCAGTCGGTATTAAGTAGCATGAGGTTACACACCCTCACATCGGTTCTTTTCCCCTCAACCTCCTGGGCATACCACAGGGGGAAGGTATCATTATCGCCATTGGTAAAGAGTATAGCCTGGTCAGCACATGAGTTCAGATAATTAAATGCCACATCACGTGTAAGATAACGACCTGATCTGTCATGGTCATGCCAGTTTTCAGAAGCCATAACCGTTGGAACTGCCACCAGGGAGAGCACCAAAGCTGTTATTGCTCCAGCCTTTTCACCCAGGTGTGTTCTGAAGAGTTCAAAAAGTGCAAGCACTCCCAGTCCTATCCAGATGGTAAAGGCATAGAATGATCCTGCATAGGCATAATCGCGTTCACGTGGCTGGTTTGGATACTGATTCAGATAAAAAACTATTGCTATGCCCGTCATAATGAAGAGCAGCATCACAACCCACCAGTTTCTTCTGTCGCGGTTAAACTGATAGACCAGACCCAGAATGCCGAGTAAAAGAGGCAGCATATAATATGCATTCCGTGAAGAGTCTTTCTTCATATCAGCCGGCATATCCTTTATTGTGCCCAGGCGTATCTCATCAAGGAATCTTATTCCGGTGATCCAGTTACCATTAATGGGACCTCCCAGGCTCTGGGTGTCATTTTGCCTGCCACTGAAGTTCCACATGAAATATCTCAGATACATAAATCCGAACTGATAGTCAATCATATAACTGAGGTTCTGACCAAAGGTGGGGCAGTATAATTTCTCTGTCTCCTGAGTCTGCGGATCCACAACCCTGATGGGCTTCCCCCTGCTACCAACATAATCTTTGTATACATCTATATGGTCATCCTCTGAACTCCACATTCTTGGGAAGATAGTCATGAATCTCCTGTCATAAACCTTCTCCGTCTCATGGTTTGTGATGATGTATTTCTTCCCAGAGGGGCTGTATACCGCCTTGCCCTTCTCATATTTTTCCACCGGGGCATTATAATATGCTCCGTAGAAGAGAGGACGCTGACCATACTGCTCCCTGTTCAGATAATATAATAAAGCAAACGGGTTCGAGGGTGCATTCTCATTCATTGGTGGTTCTGCCGACGACCTGATCACGATTGTGGCAAAAGAAGAATATCCGATAAAGATAGCAAGCAGGGATGTCAGAACTGTATTCAGCAACACCCTGTTCTTTGATGCCATAACCCATACGCCCCAGATAATAAGGGCCAGTATTACAAAATTCAGAAGAAACGATTTTGAAAGAAGCCATATCCCCGACAGCAGGAAAAATGCCGAGGAGAGCAGGAAGTTGTTTCTGGTGTCGCTGTGTGTATAGCTGTACCATACTGCCAGCACCATTACTGACACAAACAGCAGGAGATGAATATACATACCACTGTTGAAAGGCAGACCTATGCTGTTTACAAAAAAGAGTTCAAAGGAGGAAGTAAGCCTGAAGATTCCGGGAATAACACCATACATCAAAAGCACCAGCAGCATCACAGAGACAGTGAGTGAAAGCACGGCTCCCTTCCATGAAAACTCATATTTACGGAAATAATAGACAAACACTATTGCCGGTATTGCAAGCAGGTTGAGAAGGTGGACACCAACAGACAGCCCCATCAGGCAGGCGATAAGTACAATCCATCTGTTTGAATGTGGTTCATCAGCCACCTCTTCCCAGCGAAGCATAGCCCAGAAGACCACTGCTGTGAATAATGATGAGGTAGCATATACCTCTCCTTCAACAGCTGAAAACCAGAATGTGTCAGAGAAAGTGTAAGCCAGTGCGCCTGTCATACCGGCTCCCAGAACAGCAATTATCCTCCCTGCAGTATATGACTTATCATCCGGCAGAAAAATCCTTTTTGCCAGATGTGTTATTGTCCAGAAAAGGAAAAGGATGGTGAATGCACTTGCCAGTGCAGACATGCTGTTTATCATCATTGCCACCTTTGAGGTGTCACCACCGGCAAGGTTGGCAAAAAAACGCGATATTATCATAAAGAGCGGAGCCCCGGGAGGATGACCCACCTCAAGCTTAAATGACGAGGCAATAAACTCCCCGCAATCCCACAGACTTGCAGTTGGTTCTATTGTCATCAGATAGGTAATTGCCGCAATAAGGAAAGCAACCCAACCGGCAATGTTATTATAAAACCTGTACTTTTTGACCATAGCTCTTAATTATCTTATTTATCATTACCGGACGAAAATAATAAGTTTTCACGAGTAACAGATGCAATAATCAATTTTGGTACATTTGAATAAACAGTTTTTAATGAATATCCGGATTCTGTTTATAACATTATTGCTTCTGGCCACAGGCACTGAAGGAATCTGCCAGTTCTATTCAACAGGGCAGGACCCATCTTCATTGAAATGGAAACAGGTTGAGACAGAGAGTTTCAGGTTAATATTTCCGGAGTCATTCTCACCCCGAGCTGCAGAATATGCACAACTTCTGGAGCAGTCACTGGCAAATGCCCGAGAATTGTATCCCGGAACCAGGGGAAGGGTACCTGTAATTATCCATAGCTACTCTATGCAATCAAACGGATATCTCTCCTGGGCTCCCGGAAGAATTGAGCTTTACCCTTTACCCGGGCAGGTAAATCAGCCTGATGATCCCTCTCAGCTTCTGATAATGCATGAGGTGACTCATTTCGCAGAGATATCATCATTAAATTATGGCTTTACCCGTATACTGAATTTCTGCCTTGGAGAACAGGCAACAGGCATTGCAGCAGCAACACTTCCTCTCTGGGCGCTTGAAGGGGATGCGGTCTATGCAGAGACAAGGTTCAGCAACTCTGGACGTGGACGCAGCAACGACTTCATGAGTGATGCAAAAGCAATTGCACTGAGTAGCTCAGGAAACTACAGCTACGATAAGATGCTTTTCGGATCATACCGTGACTTCACACCTGATCATTATGTATTCGGGTACCAGATGATGAACTATCTGAGGACAAACTACCCTGAGTTCTGGAAAGAGAATGTTGATTTCTCCGGCAGAAACCTCTATGTCATTCTGCCTACCAATTATATGCTCAGAAAAAAACTGGGGATAAACAAGAATAAACTGTATAAGATGGTTTTCGATTCCCTTGCAGTGGCATGGCAATCAGAAGAGGAAAATTTCAGATTTACAGGCTATAAATCACTTAACCCCGATAAAAACGGAGATTATATCAACTATCATTCGCCTTTTATTACTGATGACGGTAAAATTATAGCACTCAAAACATCGTTTACAAAGCCACGCCATTTTGTTCTTATAGATACAACAACCCATTCGGAGAAAGATATTTTCACTCCGGGATACTTATCCAACTCTATATTTACCTATTCCCCCGGGAAAATAGTCTGGGCAGAATACCATCCCGACATAAGATGGGAAAACCTTGATTATTCAGTAATAAAAACCCTGGATATTAAAACAGGCATTTGCAGACAGCTTACACATAAAACCCGCTATTCGGCACCATCACTCTCTGCCGACGGCACTTTAATTGCTGCTGTAAATAACAATCCGGACATTACTACAAACCTGGTGATTATAAACGCTGAAGATGGATCGGTCGTTGATGAATCAACACCCCCTGGCGGCATTTATCTTCAAAGGCCGTCATGGTCAGTTGATAATAGCTTTATCACAGCTGTTTCACTCTCTTCCCAGGGCGAGGGCCTGATTAAGTATTCGCTGGCAGATAAAAAATGGAATTACATTCTGGCCCCCTCACACATTGATATCACAAGTGCTGAACCTGCAGAAAATGGAGTATACATTCTCTGTCAGGATTCAATCTCCAATAACATATATTTTTCAGACAATTCCGGGTGTATTAAACAGGTTTCACATTCAAGATTCGGTATTTCATCATTCAGCCATAGAAACAATAAACTCTGTATCTCTGATAATACAGTATCGGGTTACAATATAGCTTCAATCGATGAGGTATCTTCAGAGGATTTGCAGAATGCGACTCCTTCTTATCTCACAACTTCATGCCAGCCGGATACTGTAGTTGATTACAGCACCGGAATAACTGAGTACGAGATCAAACCTTATACACCGGCTTTTCACCTTTTCAGATTTCACAGCTGGGCTCCATTTTACTATAACCCATCTGATCTGCAGACAAATCCTGAAGAAATTGGACTTGGCTTTACACTTCTATCGCAGAATGACTTAAGCACTCTTATATCAACTATTGGTTATGAGTTTAAGGAGAATCTTCACACCCTTCATTCAACAATAAAATGGCAGGGATGGTACCCGACTATTGAGGCTGATGTCAGTACTGCACGAAACAACTTCTTTAGTTATCCTGCAGATGAATCATATTTTTCAAGTGATATTGAGCATTATACAACTTTGAATCTAAATATTTATCTCCCTCTTTATTTTTCTTATAGTCGTTTCTATCAATATATTATGCCCGCCATATATATTTCTTATATAAATGAATGTTATTATGATTATGGTTCTAAAGTAAAAGAAGAGATAACTTTACTAAAACCCCGTATATATTTCTCCAACATTCATCGTACTGCAGTCACGGACATTTATCCACGCTGGGGGCAGATTATTGATATTCAGGCTTCGTTAGCTCCATTTGACTCCGAAACTTTCCGTCCATTGAAAGGATTCAGAAGTCAGTTTTATTTTCCATCGTTTGCCTCCGGTCATGGCATAAAAATCGGTATTGGATATGAGAGTCAGGCTCCGCTTATAAAAGGTATAATGTTTAATATCAATTCCTTTCCAAGAGGTTATGGAAGTCTTGTCTCAGCAAAAATGACAACCTTCACCTCCGATTATACCCTTCCTCTTTTCTATCCCGATTTTTCTGCCGGTTCATTCCTTTATCTCAAGCGGATACGCTGTACGGCATTCTATGACCGTAATGTAAGTAAAGGTACATACAGTATGATCACATATAAATATAATCCGGATACTGAAATATTTTCCTCCCTGGGAGGCGAGCTGACAGCTGATTTCTTTATTCTTCGTATCCCCTATGAGATAAGTGCAGGAATAAGAACCGGGTACAAACCTGAAGAAAAGAGATATTTTGCTGAGAGTATTCTGTCAGTGAATATTTATGGTTCCGTTCTCGGAAGAAATAGATAAGGCTGTCTCGCATATTAATTTCCATGCGTTTTGCACGTGGTTTTCTGTAACATTTGTTTGTGCAGTAACCATTCTGAGAGCATATTTGCCTTCCACAGTCGTATGAGTCAGGTACATTCTTCCGGTGTCATTCAATGTATGGTTAAGCTTCTCATTCAGATTATTCAAACCAGATTCAGGAAACTTTTCAGGTTTATATCTGAAGCATACTGTATTAAGTCTGACAGGGGCCAGTATTTCAAAGTCGTCACGTTGCTCAATCCACTCCTTAAGTAGAGAAGCCAGTCTCATATGCTCTCTTATCTTTGACTGAAGCCCTTCCACTCCGAATCCTCTTATTACGGCCCATAGTTTAAGAGCCCTGAAGCGTCGTCCAAGAGGTATACCCCAATCGCGGTAGTCGTTTACAACACCACGTGTACGTGTTTTAAGATAGTCGGGCAGAATCTCAAATGTCTTTATCAGTGAAGCGGCATCCCTCACAAAGTATACAGTACAGTCAAAGTTAGTGAACATCCACTTATGAGGATTAATAACCATACTGTCAACATATTCAATACCTTCTGTCATCCATCTCATCTCAGGAAGGAGCAGGGCTGTTCCGCCGAGCGCACCATCGACATGTAACCAGATTCCCTTTTCACAGCATATTTCACCTATCTCTTTCAAGGGGTCAATTGCAGTGACTCCGGTTGTCCCGATTGTAGCGACGACACAACAGGGAGTGTAACCTTTCTGTATGTCAGCATCTATTGCTTCTCTCAGAGCGGCAGGGTCAAGTGAGTAGTCATCTCTAACTTTTACCTTAACAACATTTCTTCTGCCAATGCCTGCAATACCAGCGCCCTTGTCGACCGATGAGTGTGTCTGTGAGGAGCAATATACCCGCAGTATGGGAGATGCAGACAATCCGTCGCTGTTTGATTTAAATGCTGTCACCCTCTCCCTGGCTGTGATAAGTGCTGCAAGAGTAGCCGAAGAAGCGCTGTCCTGTATTACTCCTTCAAAGTAATCAGGCAGGCCTGTCATCTCCCTGAACCATATCATCATCTGCTCTTCGAGTTCTGCAGCAGCCGGTGAAGTCTCCCACAACATACACTGTGCTCCCAGTGCAGCAGTGAGCATCTCTCCCAGTATTGACGGGAAGCTGTTATTTGCAGGAAAATAGGCAAAAAAATCAGGACTCTGCCAATGTGTTATCCCGGGGATAATCACATTGTCAAAGTCCTTCATAAATTCTTCAAATGACTCCGCCATGTGTGGCGGATTATCAGGCAGTTGTGCTTTAATACTGCCCGGTTTTACAGGCGATTTTACAGGATACTTTTCTATTGTCTCATAGTAGCGGGCAATCCACTCCACAACCTCATGCCCATACTTCCTGAAATCGTCACTGTCCATATTATCAGGCAGTTATCACAGAATCGGCTAACAGTATAACTTTATCAGCCTTTACCTCAACTACCCCACCGGAAATCTCGAACCTGAACTCAACTCCCGCCTCATCAACCACTACCACCGGTCCGTTGTCGAGTGTGGAAATCACCGGTGCATGATCCTTCAGCACCTGGAAAGATCCCTTCTGACCGGGCACCCTGACAGAGCGAATTATTCCGGAATATATCTTTTTTTCGGGTGTTATTATCTCTAGTTTCACTTTCCTTGTACCTTGTTATTTGTTCTGTGCCAGTATCTTTTCTCCTTTTTCTATTGCATCCTCAATTGTTCCAACCAACAGGAATGCTGCTTCAGGGTACTGGTCTACCTCACCGTCAATAATCATGTTAAAACCTCTGATGGTATCCTCGATAGAGACCAGTTTACCGGGAATGTTTGTAAACTGTTCAGCTACGTGGAAAGGCTGTGAGAGGAAACGCTGTACCCTTCTGGCACGGTGCACTACCAGTTTATCTTCTTCTGATAGTTCATCCATACCAAGAATAGCGATAATATCCTGAAGCTCATTATAACGCTGCAGTATCTCTTTAACACGCTGAGCGCATTTATAATGTTCTTCTCCGACTATTTCAGGGGTAAGGATCCTGGATGTTGAGTCAAGCGGGTCAACGGCAGGATATATACCCAGCTCAGATATCTTTCGGCTTAATACTGTTGTTGCATCAAGGTGGGCAAATGTTGTTGCTGGAGCGGGGTCAGTGAGGTCATCCGCTGGTACATAAACAGCCTGAACAGATGTGATAGATCCGTTACGTGTAGAGGTTATTCGTTCCTGCATAATACCCATCTCTGTTGCCAGGGTAGGCTGATAACCTACAGCTGATGGCATACGGCCAAGCAATGCTGATACTTCAGATCCTGCCTGTGTAAAACGGAAAACATTATCCATAAAGAAAAGTATGTCTTTTCCGGCGCCTTCTCCTTCGCCATCACGGAAATACTCTGCAACAGAAAGACCTGAGAGGGCAACACGTGCACGTGCTCCCGGAGGTTCATTCATCTGACCAAACACAAGTGCCAGTTTTGACTCTTTAAGAGCTGATCTGTCGACAAGGTCAAGATTCCACCCACCCTTTTCCATGTCTTCCAGGAAAGGCTTGCCATATGATATTACATTTGCCTCGAGCATCTCACGCAGAAGGTCATTACCCTCACGTGTACGTTCACCTACACCGGCAAATACAGAAAGACCTGCATATGCTTTGGCAATATTGTTTATAAGCTCAAGAATCACAACAGTTTTTCCTACACCTGCTCCGCCAAAAAGACCAATCTTACCACCTTTAGAGTATGGCTCAATAAGGTCAATAACCTTTATTCCGGTAAACAATACCTCTTTTTCTGTAGATAGATCCTCAAACCTGGGAGGTTTGCGGTGGATAGGATAACCACCCTTTTTATCAAGGTAGCCAAGGCCATCGATGGCATCACCTGTAACATTCATAAGACGACCTTTGATCTGTTCTCCAACCGGCATTACGATTGGCTGGCCGGTTGCAACAGCTTCCATCCCTCTGCGGAGACCATCTGTTGAATCCATCGCAATGGTTCTAACAGTATTTTCACCTATATGCTGTTGACATTCAACGACAAGTACTGAGCCGTCTTCCCGTTTTATTTCAAGAGCATCGAGAATGTTTGGCATTTCTTCTCCTGCCTTCTCGAATGTTACGTCAACCACAGGTCCGATAACCTGACTGATCACTCCAATTTTTTGTGACATGCCTATCTATGTTTTATTAAACGCTTTACTACAAACTACAAATTTAAAAAAATATGATTTACAGCTGATAAGTACTTATCTTTTTAACCCGCTGGGGGCTGAATAATGCTTTTCAGTTGTGATGTTCATCTCTGTTTCTATTTTGCTCTTCCTATGAGGCTTGTTGCCAATTGCCTCAGTTCGGTCTTACGGTCTTTTTTAACATTCACTGAATCAAGAGATTCAAAAGCCTTATTTATATATTCATATGAGAGATTCTCAGCAAGGAGTCTCACCCCCAGTGAATCATAAATGCTTTTTACAGCTTCAATTTTTTCTTCAGCAACAATCTCCTTTTCCGAGAGAAGCCTCTTCAGTTCCTTCAGGTCCTGACCGCCGGCAAGTTCCAGTGTCTTTACAAGTAACCATGTCTTTTTGTTGGCTACAATATCACCACCTGTTTTCTTCCCGAACCGTTTAGTCTCACCGTAGGTGTCGAGAATGTCATCCTGAATCTGGAAAGCAATTCCAAGACAACGGCCGAATTCGTAGAGTAGATTCTGGTCGCTGTCGGGGGCCTCTCCTATTATTGAGCCTATCTTGAGTGAGGTGGCTATAAGGACTGCTGTTTTCAGTTCAATCATCCTGATATACTCCTCCTCCTGAACAATTGATTTTTTCTCAAAGTCAATATCCAGTTGCTGGCCTATACATACCTCAGTAGCAGTTTTGTTAAACAGTCTGAGAATCTTCAGGAGCTGTTTTGGTGGTGCCTGTGCAATACATTCTGAAGCAATGAAGGTCATCACATCACCTGACAGGACAGCCTGTTCCAAACCCCATTTGGCATGAATAGTAGGAACGCCTCTTCGTATTTCAGCCTTATCTATTATGTCATCATGGACTAGGGTGAAGTTATGAAACACCTCAATACCTATTGCAGGCATTATTGCTTCATCAATCATATCAGAGAAGAGGTTACATGCCATGAGGCATAATACTGGCCGGAGCCTTTTCCCTCCCTGTGACAATATGTATTTAACAGGGTCATATAGTCTTTGTGCCTCGGCTGAGGAGCCTAGGCCCGATATGGCTCTGTCTGAAATCTCTCTCAGGTAATCGCTTGAAAACATTCTGTCCGTTTATATTTCAGGTTGTTTAAGTGTGGCAGAAGGGTATGGCTATCCCTTAAGTGCTTCTGCCCCGCTGACAACCTCTAGCAACTGGTTAGTGATAGAAGCCTGACGGGCTTTATTATACTGAAGGGTTAAGTCTCTTATAAGATCTGATGCATTGTCTGTTGCCTGATGCATTGCTGTCATTCTGGCACCATGTTCAGCAACAAATGAGTCGAGAATAGCCTTATAAAACTGTGTCTTTAACGACTTTGGTATAATCTCCTGGATAATTGTCTCAACACCGGGTTCATATATAAAGTCTGTTGCAATACCCTTGCCTACGCTCTCTTCTATCTCCTGGACAGGGAGAAAAACCTCAGTGGTAAGACGCTGCATTGCAGCGTTCTTAAACTGATTGTATAGTATCTCTATCCTGTCATACTCCCCTGAAACATATTTTTTTATAAGCTCTGAAGCAATTAACGAGGTGTTTTCAAAAGAAAGGTTGTTGAAAATGTCATTATGCTCCTCAACAATATTGCACCTCATTCTTTTAAGGGCATCATGTCCCTTCTTCCCGATACTCATAAAGACAAGCTTACCCTTATTATGTTTGTCCGGATACCTCTCAGTCATGATGCGTTTTGCCTCCCGTGCAACATTTGCATTAAAAGCACCGCAAAGACCTCTGTTTGATGTGACAACCACAACAAGAATCTTCCCGTCACCTGATTTCCTTTTGCAGAAAATATTCTCAACGTCACACCCCTGTAAGCTTTTGTTTACCTCAACCAGTACTCCATGCAGTTTATCAGCATATGGCCGTAACTGTACAATTTTATCCTGTGCCTTTCTGAGTTTGGCTGCAGAAACCATCTTCATGGCAGAGGTAATCTGCCTGGTTGACTTTACTGAGCTTATTCTGTTTCTTATCTCCTTGAGATTTGCCATCAGATATTCCTCTTTTATCCCTACCTGTTACTGTAACGGCTGCCTATCTCATCGGCAGCTTTTTCCAGAACAGCAGTTACATCATCATTTATCACTCCTGATTTGATCGTATTCAGAACATCGCTGTGTTGTGCCTTCAGGAATTCTATATAGTCCTTTTCAAAGAATCTCACCTTGTTTACAGGGATATCCTTCAATAATCCTTTTGTACCACAATAGATAACAGCTACCTGTTCTTCTACTGCCATCGGTGAGAACTGACCCTGTTTCAGGATCTCAACATTCTTTGCCCCCTTGTCAATAATTGAAAGAGTTGCGGCATCAAGATCTGACCCGAATTTTGAGAATGCTTCAAGCTCTCTGTACTGAGCCTGGTCAACCTTCAATGTACCGGCTACCTTCTTCATAGCCTTTATCTGGGCATTACCACCAACCCTCGACACTGATATACCTACGTTTATTGCCGGTCTGATACCTGCATTAAAGAGGTTTGATTCAAGGAATATCTGACCGTCGGTGATGGAGATAACATTTGTAGGAATGTATGCCGAGACGTCACCTGCCTGAGTCTCAATAATAGGAAGAGCGGTAAGGGAACCGCCACCTTTTACAAGATGTCTGATAGACTCAGGTAGGTCATTCATCTGTTTTGCCACCTCATCTGATTCAATAACTTTTGCAGCTCTCTCCAGCAGGCGTGAATGCAGGTAGAAAACATCACCGGGATATGCTTCACGTCCGGGAGGACGGCGCAGCAACAGCGACACTTCTCTGTATGAAACAGCCTGTTTTGAAAGGTCATCATAGATTATGAGAGCATCACGTCCGGTATCGCGGAAGAATTCACCGATAGCTGCACCTGCAAAAGGTGCATAGAACTGTGCTGCTGCAGAATCAGAAGCTGTTGCACTGACAATAACAGTGTATTTCATTGCATCATTTGCCTCAAGCGTTGAAGCAATATTGGCAACTGTTGAACCTTTCTGTCCTATAGCGACATAGATACAGTATACCGGTTTCCCTTTATCCCATTCACCCTTCTGGTTTATTATTGTATCAAGGGCTATGGCTGTTTTGCCTGTCTGCCTGTCGCCGATAATAAGCTCTCTCTGTCCGCGTCCTATTGGAATCATAGCGTCAATAGCCTTTATCCCTGTCTGCAGAGGCTGTTTTACGGGATGACGGAAGATAACGCCGGGAGCTTTTCTCTCAAAAGGCATCTCATAGAGTTCTCCCGCAACATTTCCTTTCCCGTCAATAGGTTGGCCGGTTGTGTTTATAACCCTGCCCAGCAGACCCTCACCAACCATAATTGATGATATACGGCCTGTACGCTTTGCAATGTCACCCTCTTTTATCTTTTCAGAAGGGCCAAGAATAACGGCACCAACATTATCTTCCTCAAGGTTAAGTACGATACCCTGGATTCCTGTTTCAACAAATTCAATAAGTTCGTTTGATCTGACGTTGGAAAGCCCGTATATATGGGCAATACCATCGCCATCCTGCAGTACGGTGCCTACTTCTTCCACCTCTACGGCGGCTTTAACTCCTTCTAACTGCTGCTTTAAGATCTTCGATACTTCAGATGGTTTAATGCTCTCCATTTCTGTTATCTTATAATTGCTGTGTTGTAAAAATTATTCTGATTATGATGCAAACTCTTTTTTGAAGCGGTTAAGCCTGTTTTTTACGCTTGCATCGACATATGTATCATCAACCTGGAGAATGAATCCTCCGATAATATCGGGATCATTCTTTTCAATAAGTTCAACCTTTGAATTCATGGTCTTTCCGATCATATCTTCAATTTTCCGGCGGATATCATCATTCACAGGCACAGTGGTAGTAATTGTAACCTCTCTGATACCTCTGTGTTTTCGCGTTGCCTGAATGAAGTCCATAGCCATGGCGCGCAGGTATTTTTCACGTCCCTCGGCAAAAACCAGGTCAAGGAATTTACCGGTAACAGGGTCAATAGTGTTACCCAGCACTGCTCCCAGTACCTCTCTTCGTTTTGAACCCGATATAACAGGATTATCCATTACCTCCCTTACTTCTTTCAATGAGAAAAGATGTTTGATGGATATCATATCATCATAAATCCTGTCGAGTTTTCCTTTCTCAAGTGAAAACTCAAAAAGAGCCTTTGAGTACCTGACAGGTATTTTACTATCGTTCATCTGGTATGTTGTTCCTAGTTCCTGTTCGACTCAATTTCCTTAAGATATCTCTCCATGAGTTTCTGTTGCTCATCGTCACTCTTAAGCTTTTCATTCAGCACTTTGGAGGCAACCTCAATGGCAAGCATTGCCACCTCATTCTTCACCTCTGCCAGTGCGGCATTCTTCTCTCTCTCAATCAGATCCCTGGCTCTGGCAACAAGAGCTTCAGACTCCTGAGAACCCTTTTCACGTGCTTCAGCGAGCATCTTATCATAGGCAACCCGTGCATCACGCAGTATCTTGTCCCTCTCTTCCCGGGCCTTCCTGAGAATAGCTTCATTGTCAGCCTGAAGGACCATCATCTCCTCACGGGCTTTCTCAGCCGCATCAAGTGATCCTTTTATCATCTCCTCGCGGGCCTTGATGGCTGACATCACCGGCCCCCACGCAAACTTACGGAGCAGAAAGACGAACAACAAAAAGATAAATGTTGTCCATATCAATGTTCCGATAGCCGGTGTCGCAAGACTGTTTGCAAGTAACATATCTTAATTCTTTAAATGTTTACAAAAGAAAGCCTGTAACCAACCGTTACAGGTTTCTGGTAATGCTTACTTAATGAGAGCTATTACAACAGCAAAGAGGCCTACCCCTTCAACAAGTGCTGCTGCAATAAGCATCGCTGTCTGTATCTTTGAAGTAGCTTCCGGCTGACGTGCAATGGCTTCCATTGCCTTACCACCGATCTGGCCGATGCCAATACCTACTCCGATAACTGCGAGCCCTGCTCCTACTGCTGCTAATGTTCCAGTCATAACTATTAAGTTTTAAATTATAAATAAAATATCTGGTTTAATGATGTTCTTCCTGTAATGCCAACCCGATAAAGAGGGCTGAAAGTAATGTAAATACATATGCCTGAAGGAATGCCACAAAGAGTTCAAGGACATCCATGAAGAGCACGAAGAATATTGATACCGGTGAGATAAGAACTGATTTGAATATGAAAATCAGCCCTACCAGGCTCAATACCACAATATGTCCTGCTGTTATATTGGCAAAGAGACGAATCATCAGGGCAAAAGGCTTTGAGAAAATTCCAATTATCTCAACGACGAACATGATAGGGACAAGCCAGAATGGAACACCCGGGGCTGCCACTATATGTTTCCAATATGTTTTTGTACCATTAATCTGGGTAAGGATAAACGTGCCGACGGCAAGTACTGCTGTTACAGCAATATTACCGGTAACATTTGCACCAAACGGGAAGAATGGTATAAGCCCAAGGATGTTATTTACCAGTATAAAGAAGAAGACTGTAAGAAGGTATGGGACAAATTTCTCATATTTAGGCCCTACATTTGGTTTAATAACATCATCGCGGATAAAAAGAATGATAGGCTCCATGAACCCCTGTATCCCCTTGGGTGCACTTATCCCGCTTTTCTTATATGAGCGGGCCAGGGCGATAAAAAGCCAGAGCAATATTACCACTGCAACCATCATTGCGGCTACAGCTTTTGTTATCGAAAGATCAATAGGTGGACGGCCTTCAAGTATCTGACCATTCTTATCAACCTTTACAATACGACCCTCATAATCTCCTTCATGTGCAATGGCATATCCTTTATAAGACTTACCATGTGAAATATTTCGTGAAGAAAAGAGGTGAAGCCCCGATTCCTTGTCATAAATGATCACCGGAAGATAAACTGCGACCGGATGACCTGCCGGAGTAGTGAGTATATGCCACTCATGTGAGTCCTTCACATGCTCCATAATATACTCAGTGGCATTGAATTCTTCTTCTTCGCTTTTTTGTTGTTCCCCGTGTTCCTGGCCAAATGCCGGGAGGCTGACTGTCAGGCAAAAAAGTGCCATAATAGTCATTGTTACAAGCCTGCCTTTCAAATCTCTCATTTTTTTAATGACTCTTTTTTCAGAGTGTTTAACAAGGTAAACACTACAAATAAAGTGAATCCCAAATATAGGATAAAAAACAATATCAGAGTGTCAATATTATTCATTTTAAATCCGACAAACAATATCAGGGCAAAAATCAGCAGTAACAGCATCCTCAGGCTTATTGCCAGAAGAGTTCTCGATCCCTTTTGTGCGGCATCATTTCCTTTAGCTGAGAAGAAGATAGTCATGGTGACAGCTGATATTGCCATAAATGCAATCATCAATAAATCGGTCTTGCCGGGTGGAAACAGGGAATAGTCGACGACAGATAACAGCAACAGCAGAGCCCTGAAAAAAATGGTAAAGAAAATCAGATTCAGGAAGTATTTAATATTTCGCCTCACTGCCCCTTGCTTCTCTTGATAAGATCCCTGATAACAATATAGATTGCTGCAGCCACACCTGTTAGTGATAGAATAACAGTAAAAAGAGGAGATGTACCAGCCCGTTCATCAATTTTTATTCCTCCATAGGTAGAAAGCCCGATGATTGCAATCATTTCAAAGGCCATACCACTGTAGCGGGCATAATCACCAATCCCTCCCTGGTTGCTACTTTTCTGTTTCTTTTGGTTTTTCGGCTGTTCCTCCATTTTCATCCTTCATTGAACAGTTGCCTGTAAACACAGCTCCCGGCTCAATTGAGAGTTTTGCAGTAATAATATCACCAACAATTTTTGAGGAGGCTTTCAGGTTAAGAAGTTGTGACACACTTATCTTACCTTCAATAATGCCTAAAACTTCGGAGTTTTTGCACTCAATCTCTCCGTTAACTTTTCCAGAGGTACCAATCACCACCTTACCTTTGGCATAGAGGTTTCCCTTCAGGGTTCCGTCAATGCGGATATCGCCGGAAGAACGGATATCGCCGGTAATATCAGTACCAACACTTATCATGTTAATCGTTGGTGTGTCTGCTTCGTTAAGCTTTGCCATAGTTTAAAGTTTTTAAAATCCCCAATTAATAACCTACAAATATAAAAACTTATTGTCTGTATCATAAAAAAATGGACAGCAAATTGCTGTCCATCCAATATTGCAAAGTCTTATTTTGAATCGTAGAACCATTTGAGCCAGACACTGCCCCAGGTAAAACCGCCGCCGAAGGCAGCCAGTATTATGTTGTCGCCTTTCTTAAGACGTTTTTCAAAGTCCCAGATACATAGTGGTATTGTTGCAGTGGTGGTATTACCGTATTTTTCAATATTGATAAGTACTTTTTCAGACGGGATACCCATCCTTCTTCCTGTTGCATCAATAATACGAAGGTTTGCCTGATGAGGCACAAGGTATGCCACATCCTCAGGGTTCAGGTTATTCTTCTCCATTATGGCAGCAGCTGTGTCAGCCATATTTGAGACGGCAAACTTAAATACAGCCTGTCCCTCCTGGTAAATAAAGTGTTCACGTGCGTCTACAGTCTCATGTGAGGCAGGTTTAACCGATCCGCCGGCTTTCATATGAAGGAATTTCCTTCCGGAGCCGTCTACCTGGAATATATGATCCAGCACGCCGTACTCTTCTGTCGTAGGTTCAAGCAGTACAGCTCCTGCACCATCACCAAACAGAGGGCAAGTGGTACGATCTGTATAATCTACTATTGAAGACATTTTATCAGCTCCGACAACGATCACCTTTTTAAAATCACCTGACTCAACATACATTGAAGCAGTCCGGAGAGCATATAAAAAGCCTGAGCAGGCTGCGTTCATATCAAAGCTGAAGGCATTCTTAATGCCAACCATATCACTGATAATATTTGCGGTGGCAGGGAATGCCATATCAGGGGTGACAGTGGTGCAGATGAGGAGGCTTATTTCATCAGGTGATGTGCCTGTTTTTTCAAGTAGTCCTCTTACAGCCTCTGCTCCGAGAAATGAAGATCCGAGTCCTTCACCCTTAAGAATTCTTCGTTCTTTAATACCAACACGTTGCATTATCCACTCATCAGTGGTATCAACCATTGTTGATAATTCATGATTAGTAAGAACATATTCAGGCACATAGCCATGAATACCAGTAACAACAGCATGGATTTTACTCATTGTCCTATAGCGTCCTTGATTTTGTTAGCCAGGTCAGCGTGAACGACAGTCCTGGTCTGAAGAATCATGTTCATAATAGCCTTCCGGCGTGATATGCCATGACCGATGATAACATTATCATTGATTCCGATGACAGGAGTGCCTCCTACATTTTCGAAGTTCAGTCTGTCAAAGAAAGGATCGCTAATACCCCGATCCTTTGAAATAACATAGAATTTCTCAGCCATTTTAAGAACCACGTTACCCACAAAGCCATCACATACAATTACGTCAGGCATTTCAGTGGAGAAGAGGTCATGACCTTCAATATTTCCTATGAAATTAATATCAGAGCTCTCTTTCAGCAGTTCGTAAGCATTCTTCACTGCAGCAGAGCCTTTTGACTCTTCCACTCCGATATTCAGAAGTCCTACCCTTGGATTATCAATTTTAAGGACATACTTTGCATATATAGACCCAAGAAGTGCATATTGCAATAATATGTCAGGCTTGCAATCCGGGTTTATCCCGACATCAAGCAGGACAGACGAGCGGCCGTCAACCGAGGGAATGAGCGTTGCCAATGCCGGACGGAATACTCCCGGAATAACATTGAGGGTATAACTGGCACCTACAAGGATTGCCCCTGTGTTACCGGCGCTTGCGAAACCATCAATAAGCCCGCTCTTGAGCATCCCAAAGCCAACGGCAATGCTTGAATCACGCTTCTGTGAATAAGCCTTTGCCGGATGATCGGCCATCTCTATTACCTGTGAGGTATGGATAATTTCAAAACGAGAAGCTTCTGCCTCTAACGAGGCAAGTTTCTCCCTGATCGCGTTACTGTCGCCAATAAGTACCAGACGGTCCTCTGCCGGAAGCAGATTCAATGCATCTACAGCACCTTCAATGACAGCATCAGGGGCAAAATCGCCCCCCATCACATCAAGACCTATTCTCATTTATTACCCTAATTTACCTGTCGAAAACTCAGGCGCTGACTTTCTTCTCAACAGCCAGTTTGCCCCTGTAATAACCACACTCAGGGCATACTCTGTGATAAAGATGAGCCGAACCGCAGTTCTGACAAGAAGTTACTGTAGGTGCAACAGCTTTATCATGTGTTCTGCGCTTATCCCTCCTGGTCTTCGAATGTTTGTGTTTCGGATTTGGCATTTCTGTAATAGTTAAATTCTACAATCTTTCATTTAATTCTCTTCAGCATATCCCATCGGGGATCTGTTGATTCTTTATCTCCTGTCAAATGCTCTCCCAGCTTTTTAAGCATAACAGGGTCACATTTGCTATTCCCTTTTTCATCATCAGGATGTATCCTCTGTATGGGCAGAGTCAGAAGAATGTATTCATAAAAAAACTGACTCATATCTATCTGATGCTCCTCCATACCCATTGTAACCATCTCAGGGTCATCGTCATCCCACTCCTCTCCAAGCTTTATGTAAAGCTTGTTTCGGGTTGAGACAGGCATCATAAAAGAACCCAGACACCGGTCACATATCACCTCCACCTGGCCATTTATCACAATAAGCAACTCCAAAAGGTTCGCCCTTTTATCAAGAGTCACATCGGCCTTTAAAACTCCCCTGGTGACCTCTGACCCTTCAAACAGCTCATCACCTATTGTAAAATCGTAGGTGTATCTCCCCTCCTTGAGGCTTGCCAGTGGTATGGAATATAACCCGGACATTATCCTTTTTTCGGACTGCAAAATTATAAATAGTGTTCTAATAAAAAAAATTATAAACAAAAAAGTAACACCCCTGTTTCATTTCGTCATTCACCGATAAATTTCCGTTGTCTGCCAGAATAGCTACATTTGCCTAAAGGAGGCATTATTAGTTTTGACATGAAAATTGGCAGACCATGAAACAAGATGAAAAAAATGCATTAAACGGAGTTGGCAAAGCATTTATTGCTCTCGGACTGGTTTTACTGGGCATTAAACTTGACCTCCTCGGGCTGGGATCACCATCAGAATACTTCAGATGGGAGATGATATTTGCTTTCTTCGCGATCCTGGCCCTATTCAACCTCAACCTGGTCCTATCGGTGATCTTTTTCGCCATAGGAGCTTATTTCCTGATGCCGGACATGAATATTGTGTTACCGGAAATAATTAAGAACATTTTCTGGCCATCATTACTTGTGCTTGCAGGTATTGAATTTATGCTCAAGCCATGGAGATGCAGAAGTAATACTCAGAAAAAATAAAGAACAGATATCATGGAAACAAACAAAACAAACATGGAGAGACGGCACGATAACTCAAACAGATTTATGATAGGCATATTGCTTATCGTAGCCGGCGTTATACTGATAATCAAGAAGACAACTATTCTGCCGGATGGGTTTAATCACTTCATTGACGACATAATATTCAGCTGGCAGATGCTGCTTGTAGCAATCGGACTTGTGGTCTTTGTGGGTTCAGAAAATAAAACACCGGGTATTGTACTTATGGCTGTGGGTGGTTTCTTTCTTATTCCTGAACTCTTTACTGAATACTTCAGATCGTTTAATTTCTTCTGGCCGGCACTGTTTATTGTAATAGGTGTCATAATGCTGGTACATTCCAAAAGGTCAAAAGATCTGTTTGTAAATGCCTCAAGCGGATCAAATGCAGATATGGTTGACTATGTAAACATCTTCAGCGGAGCTGAACGGCAACTTATCACTGATAACTTCATGGGGGGAAAAGTAACCTCAATTTTTGGCGGAGGAGAACTCGACCTCACCCGCTGTAAGCTTGCTCCCGGAACTAATGTTCTGGAGATAACCTGTGTTTTCGGAGGCAATACTATCATTGTCCCTGAAGACTGGAACATAAAACTTGAACTTACACCTATCCTCGGAGGCTTCTCTGACTCAAGAAAAATGAGCAGCAATATTCAGCCTGACCCTTCCAGGATATTGATCATTAAGGGAGTGGCCGTTTTTGGTGGTGGAGAGATAAAACTCTTTAAATAAGTGATGAACCATCCGATTTTAAGCAAAGGATCGAGAATAGCTATATGGTGGCTGGCCTGGGCATTACTTGCTGCAGGTCAGTCACTGCTCTTTTATTTATTTTACAATATTCCAATAGGTATAGCCCTTACAGATGGCTTTATCTCCATGGCCCTCCTTGGAATAATAGGACTGGTAATGTGGTTCCCCCTTATTACGATAAAGAGAACCAGGTCTTTTGACCTCACTGCCTTACTGAATTTCGTTCTTATAGGCACTCTTATTGTCTATCTCTGGTTCTCCCTCACCAAGGCACTGACACACTCACTCTATCCGGGTAACAACTACTATCTCTCCTTATGGGATGATACAGTGATATACCGGGTTACAACCGGGGTATTGCTTTTTGGAGTTATAGTTCTGACATACTATCTTTTTATCAGTGCCGTAACCCTGGCAGAAAAAGCATCACGCCAGGCCCAGCTTGAGTCACTGGTGAAAGAGGCCGAACTAAAGGTACTTCGCAGCCAGCTTAATCCCCATTTTCTATTCAACAGCCTCAACTCTATCAGTTCACTTACAATCACTGATCCGGAAAAAGCCCGGGAGATGATTGTAAAACTGTCAGAGTTTATGCGCTACTCTCTCTCAGGTAAGAATGATCAACCTGTCACCCTTCGCCAGGAGATGGAAAACCTCAGACTCTATCTGGAGATTGAGAAGATCCGCTTCAGGGAAAGACTTGTCTGCGAAGAGGATATTGATCCAAGATGCGAGAAGACCATGATACCGTCAATGCTCCTTCAGCCCCTGTTTGAGAATGCAATTAAACACGGTGTTTATGAGTCTACCGGACCTATACTTATCAAGACATCAGCTGAGTATCTCTCAGGTACAATAAGAGTTACCGTCTTCAATACCGTTGACCCTACTGTTATTACCACTCGTAAGGGTACAGGCACAGGATTAAGCAATGTAAAACACAGGTTAAAACTCTTTTTTGGTGATAACTCTGAAATGATTTCAATACGCACTGAAAATAACTTTACTGCCACTCTTGTCTTTCCGTATATAACTGAATAAAATGCACTGACATGAATAAGATCAGAGTATTAATCATAGAGGATGAAGCTCCGGCCAGGGAGCTGTTAAAACACATGCTGTCAGATTACAACGGTATAGAGATCATTGCAGAATGTGCTGATGGTTTCTGCGGATTAAAAGAGATAAAGGAGAAAAAACCTGATCTTGTCTTTCTCGATATCCAGATGCCAAAACTCACCGGCTTCGAAATGCTTGAAGTGCTTGATGAAAGGCCCCAGGTTATTTTCACAACCGCATATGATCAGTTTGCCATACGCGCCTTTGAGATGAATGCCATAGATTATCTCCTGAAGCCCTTCTCCAGGGAGAGGCTTGATGATGCTATGCAAAAGGCCCTGACCCGGATCGAAAAGGACGACAGACAGGAAAAGGCCTTCGACAGGCTGCTCACAACAAGAAATGAGGATGAAGGCCCTCTTACCCGCATCGTAATAAGAAAAGGGTCGGGTATCAAGATCATACCTCTTGATTCTGTTTCCTATATAGGAGCCGAAGACGACTATGTTATGATTTACTACAATGAAGGCAAGGCACTGAAACAACAGACTATGAAATACTACGAGGAAAAACTGCCATCGTCAACTTTTCTCAGAGTACATCGTTCATTTATAATAAACATGGATAAGATATCACGTCTGGAGCCTTACAGCAAGGATAACTATGTAGCAGTATTAAAAAGCGGGGAGAAGATACCTGTCAGCCGTTCAGGCTATAAGACACTAAGGGAAAGGTTGAATTTCTAATCGTGTACTGCCAGCCGCCGGCATCTCCTATATCTTTTAAACAAACTCTTAAATGGTCTGTACCGTTTAAAGAGATATTCAGGTACCGGATCATAACCATGGGTCCCACCGGGCCGGCAACGGAGTATCCTGTCAGTAGCCAGAACAAAACCACGCACAGGGCCATGCTTTTTCACAGCATCAAGGGCATACGCAGAACAGGTAGGAGTATGGCGGCACGAAGGAGGAGTCAGGGGGGAAATAAACCAACGGTAAAACCATACCGGTAAAAGAATTATAAAAGATAATATCTTTGCAACTCTCTTTTTCATAGGATCAAAGATAACCATTTGCTCTTTTGTCATGACACTTATAGGAAATAGTGACAAAAGAGTGTCATTAAGTCATAAAAAACAAACTGGTATCAGGTTTGACAATAACAGATAAAAAGTAAAGATATGTTTAACGGGATGATTATGATGGATGGAACCTATTGGGCAATATTCATAGGTTTCATGGTGTTGAGCTGGATTATCAGCTACAGGCTGAAGTCAAAATTCAGAAAATACTCAAAGATACCGATAGCTTACGGTATGACGGGGAAGGATGTGGCAGAGAAGATGCTGCATGATAACGGCATATATGATGTCACCGTACACAGTGTACAGGGTGAACTGACAGACCACTATAACCCTGCGAATAAAACAATCAATCTCAGCAGTGAGGTTTATTCAGGTAACAGTGTTTCAGCAGCCGCTGTGGCAGCACATGAGACAGGTCATGCCGTACAGCATGCACATGCCTATTCATGGCTTCAGATGAGATCAAATCTTGTTCCGGTGGTCAGTTTCGCATCAAACTGGGTCCAGTGGATATTATTACTCGGTGTTATACTCTTATCGAGAAGGCCTGAGATACTCTTTATTGGAATTATCCTTTTTGCTATCACAACTCTCTTCACCTTTATCACACTCCCTGTTGAAATAAATGCATCGAAGAGAGCGCTGGCATGGCTTGCTGATTCAGGCATTACAGTCTCGGGTACACATGATAAAGCCGAAGATGCTCTCCGCAGTGCGGCATATACCTACGTTGTGGCAGCATTGGGCTCACTGGCAACACTGATATACTATATAATGCTCTTTCTCGGAGCAAGGGACAGGTAGCCTCAGGGCTATCTTCCCTCAACATTCAGGAAGCGGGTTCTTTTTACAAGGTATCGTGCAATACACCAGAAAATAAGTGCAGCAACAAGCATTATCATGTAGAAATTACCTAAGTAAAGCTTTCTTGTTATAGCCAGATTCCTTGTTACATCGAGAAGAGAGAAAACAATAAATACATTGGTAATACTGTTATATTCTCTCTTCAGCACATTCCTGAATGAGAATGGCAGTTCTGACGGTATGAGATTTCTGAATCCCGGAATGACGGCTTTTACCTTGAAAGCCCAGGTGTCATAGGCCTCACCAAACTTACGGCGTAAAAACTGTTCTTCGGCAAAAATGATCCTTTCATAGTATAACCAGTATGCCAGAACGAATATTATTACACACCACACTGACCTTAAAAACAATACCGGTCCGAGCCACATAAAGAAGTTACCCACATAAAGAGGGTTACGGACAACAGAATATATTCCGGTGGTATTCAATTCCTCTGCCAGCTGATCTATCACATTCCTTCCGGAGGTATTTTTTGGCACATACCCTACAGTATAAGATCTTATCACTTCGCCGATAAGACTTACTGAAATAAAGATTATTTCATATACATAGTTAAAGAATATTGTGCTTCTGTTAGCAACAAAAATGTAAACTAATGCAAGTATTATTACAGTAGCCGGTAGCCAGCTTCTTCTTCTGAAGAGCCAGTTTCCCGATCTCTCAAGTTCATGAACCATTGCCATAAAACAAGGTATTACCGGCAGCAATAAATGCTGCCATTGATTAGTACTATTTAACGCTGTAAAAGTAGGAATTTTTCAGAAACTATATCTCAGTCTTAAAAAACCAAGATTAAGTCTTGTCTCAAGGCCGGTAATTGTACTGTGGAAATACTGCCACATGACAGAAAGGTCCAGGTTTTCAGTTGCAGAAAGGTCTAAAGCCGGGCCTGCAAAGAGACCGTTGAGGTCAGGGTACCAGATAGCAGATCCTGTCAGACCAAGCAAAGGCATTGGGTTCCATGTCACCTGCGCCATGGCAGTTATCTCCGAGAAAGCCAGCTTTGTGGCATCCATACCCCCGTAATAGAGCTGCGAAAGGTTCCATAGCTGTAAAGGTTTATTACAATACATAACCTGGGCCATAGCTGTGAAACTGTCAGAGAAAACCTTGTCAGTGCCAATAGTAACCATTAATGTTGCTGATTTATCTGTCCTGTCGTCGACAGGTTTAAACCACGAAGCCTCGCCACGCAATGAATATGATCCTATGGCCCCTGACCATCCGGTACCGGCAACAAATTGTTCCTGAGACATCTCCCCGGTGATAAACTGAACATCAAATCCTTTGATACTGAACCTGTACAAAGCTGCTGCAGTTATCCTGCCGTCATGTTCAGCTTTGACAGCTACCTCTGCAGAAGAGGAGGGTGTAGTAGAATAGATTATCTGAACAGCATCGCTTCCCGGTCGCTCAACATAGTCAAAGTCAAAAAAAGAATATGTATTGAAGATATCATTGGGATTCCATACCATAGTCTGACTCCAGTTAATACGCTGCCGGCCGGCTCTTAACTGAAAATTGCCCCTGTTGTATTCCACCCAGAGTCTGTCAAGCATGGTGTTGAAGATAAATCCTTTTTCATCAACCAGGTTCCATGACATATCAATCCAGCCCGGGTCTTCCTCAAGTGATTCAGCATAGTATGGATTGGATGAGACCATATTACCGGTAACAGCCCTGTTGCGTATCTCTGCCCCCACAATGAATGAGTTGCCTCCATATGCCTTTAGGTTAATCCGGTTGTGGATCATATTACTGTTAGTCCATGGACCAGTGATGCTGTCAAAAATTGCAGAATAAACCCAGTTAACATAACCTGAACAGGTTATGTTCTGCCCCTTCTCCTGAGCAAAAAGAGTCTGAGCGGCAGACAAAAAAATGAGTAATATAATAACCGTTGCTCTCCTCATAGATCTCAGCGTCGTTCATCTGACACCACACGACCATCTTCAAGAGTAATAATACGGCGTGCCCGTCTGACAACCCGTGAGTCGTGTGTTGAAAAGATAAATGTCATCTCTTCGTCCCTGTTTAGCTTCTCCATAATATCAAGAAGCGTATCTGTTGATTTTGAATCGAGGTTGGCAGTCGGTTCATCAGCCAGGATAAATTCAGGTCGTGTTGCCAGGGCTCTTGCCACGGCAACGCGTTGCTGCTGTCCTCCCGACAGCTGCGAAGGTCTGCTGTTACCTCTGTCAGCCAGCCCGACTGAATGAAGCAGCTCGTCAGTCCGCTTTTTCCTCTTATCTGCAGGCCAGTGCTGCAGATTCATAATAAAGCCTATATTCTCTGATGCAGTCAGGACGGGGATAAGATTATAAGACTGAAAGACAAACCCCACATGTTCCATTCTGAAATCAATCAGTTCAGAAGGCCGCAGCTCAGAAAGCCTGTGTCCCGCAACAATTATCTCGCCGTCAGTTGGCTGGTCAAGACCTCCGATAAGATTCAGAAGGGTAGTCTTACCTGAACCTGAAGGGCCAACCACAGCAGCAAACTCACCCCTCTCAAAACTGAGAGTCACTCCATTCACAGCTGTCACCGCCACTTCTGTGTCATGATAGGTCTTATATACCTCATTAATCTCAAGTACATTCATGATGTCTGTTTTCTTTTTACATTTTATCTTTTTCAGCCTCCTACTTCTCACCCCTGAGTGCCTCAACGGGATTGAGTTTAAGAGCCTTACGCGCCGGATATACAGATGATATAATGCCTGTCAGAATAATCAGGCAGGCTGTTATTGTAAAAAAGAGAGGATCAATTACCGGAAAGAGATTTACCGAATATCCTATCGCCTCCATCCCTTCTGAGTAATTAACCAGATTAATGCCATTCCTTGATGTAACAGCAATAATAACCATCCCCACTATCATGCCGGATATTCCACCTATTACGGACAGAAAAACAGATTCCGTCATTATCATTGCAAAGATCTTTTTTCTGTTCATCCCTATTGCAGCCAGCATTCCTATTTCGCGTGTTCTTTCGAGCACAGCCATAAGCATTGTGTTAACAATTCCGAAAGCCAGGGCAGCAAGGATTATTATCATGAAAAGAGCATATATCTGCTGCATGAAGTCAGCCAGCATAGCCAGGTCAGGTGATATCTCCTTCCAGTTAAGAACCTCCAGTGAAGGCAGTGCAGCCCTCACCTCCCGGGTAACCCTGTCTGTAATATCATTATCAGTCAGTCTGGCAATAATCCTGTGGTAGTTACCAGGCTCTATACCAGTTAGAGAGCATAGTTCATCATAAGGAACAAAAACCGAAGAAGTTTCAAACATATCATTGTTGGTACGGAAAATACCTGTGATCCTGAAGGTTGCTCCTGTCTGATTCCCTTCACAATCAACAAAAGTGAATACAATTCTTGATCCCTCCCTGTATGACCATGCTGAAGAGAAAACCTGTCCCGAGTATTGCCTGAACTCCTTATGCGAAAGAACATTTCTTAATTCAGCCTTCAGTTTCTTCTCTGATACAAAACGCACACCCCTGAATTGTTCAAGCTTCAAAATAACTTCCTGTGGTATATCCGATTCCGACATCTTGTTAAAAGCCTCATCATCCATCATGTACCTGACAATATTGAGCTCTTTTGCCAGCTTCTCACCAATATATGCAGTGTTGTACTTCGTCTCACCCTGGAAAAATCCACCTGTTCCGGGAATAACCTTTTCACCGAGAGTGAAGATATGCCTCTCCTTTTCCGGATCAATTCCAACAAGCATAACGCCAGTGCTCTTCCTTGCTGTAGATGCCATCGCCTGAACAATAATACGTCCTGTTGCATCTTCCACTCCCTCAGTTGTGAGTATCTTCTCAAACAGGGTATCCAGATCAGGAATAAAGTCGTTTATATCATTGCTGCTCCTGAAATCCTTGTTGTTTATCTGAATATGCGACAGCTCTTCGTTTACGGCTGAGTCAATGCGCTGAACCACACTGCTGTTCATTACAGCAATAGAAAAAACACCCGCAAAAACACCAATTGTCATCGCGGCTATCACAATCAGACTTCTGACCTTGTTACGCCAGACATTTTTCCATGCAATCTCTATTATCATGGTCTTTATTATCATGCCCTGAGGGCGTTAATAACATTTATCCTGTAAATCTTTCTTATGCAGAAAAACACTGCAATTACCAGCATTATCAGAACTACAAGGGTCTGCCAGAGATAATATGTATCAGGCAACATAAATGGCATAACAGGTTCAAAGCCATAATCCTCATACATCCTTGCCATCTGACCGGTGAAACGTATAGGGTGAGTATTAAAATAAAATGCAAAAGGTATAGTTGCGATTACTCCGGTAATTAATCCGAGCAGACCCATCAATATCAATTCAATTGACACAACCTTTGCGAGTCTTCTTTTTTGCATTCCTATTGAGATAAGCATCCCGAATTCTCTTTTCCTCTCTGACATCATCATCAGTACAGTACCAAAAACACCAAAGGCAATAACAAGATAAAGAATACCAATCATTATCAGACCGCTTTTGCTGTCAGCTTCCATCTGGTTAACCAGTATTTCATTCATCTCCTGCCATACGAGTACCTTTAGAGGAGAGCTAAGCGTTGAAGAAATTCTTGTCTTTGTCTCAGCTATAGCCTCTTCAGAGTTGTCTTTTATATCTAATACAGCTGATGTAACCATCCCTGGTGTATCATAAAATAATCTTGCCGAATTGACCGTCAGATAAACAATCTTATTGTCTATATCGGGTGTTGGAAGCTTTACTATTCCGTCTACCACATATTTTGCTGCAGCTGAAGAAGCATGATACCCCTGACCTACCATAACCAGAGTGTCCCCCACATTCAGATGAAGATAAACAGAGAGCTTATCGCCAATAAGTACCCCTGGAGAAGTCTCACCGAAGTAACCATTCGGGAATGATGCCTTTTTTCTGATAAGAGGTAGTATCACAGCAGTATCAGACTCTTTCAGGTCAAGGTCTGCCATCAAACGGCCCACGCTTGAATATGACTCATTCTCAAAAAGAGGCAATAACTTCTTAATCTTGTCAGGCACTGAATCCTCAGACATCTCTTTTACTATCTCAGGTGTAAACCTGTACTTCACCAGCCGGTCCTTTATCCCAGAAACCTCATTCTCAAGTACCGGATCAATACCCATAACAATCACTCCCTGTGTGCGATTTCCACTTGCAGCTAAAGCAAATGATTCGATGCGTGGGATAACTTTGTCAATGTTTTTATCAGCCTCAAGAGCAGATACCTGCTGGTCTGAAAGGACGAAGCAATTGTCAATAACAGGCTCATCAGCAAAGGCAGAGTCCTGTATCTGAAGATATCCTGTATATGATTCAATCACATTTTTAAACATGTGATCGTAAGTCCCCAGCTGAAATGATCTCATAACAAGAGCAAAGAAGACAGCAAAGAAGACAGAGGCAGCTGTTATCATCGTTCTCCTGCGGTTTCGCCAGAGATTCTTCCATGCAAGTTGATAATCTTTCATATATTTTTCTCTGATTGATTATTAACTCATACTATCTTAAGTTTTTCATATTCTGTTGCGAAAAATAACTTTCAGCAATATCAATATTGAATTTTATTTCCTTGATTCTTACAACGGTTTTATTTCCCTCCTCTTCGGCAGGAACAAGTTCAATAACAGTAGTTATCAGGCGTCCATCCATAACCTTTATCTCCGAAGCTGTCTCTGTCCGTACAAGATACCCATCTTCATCATACAACTCTGCCTTAAGCACCAGGAAATCCTTTTTATCAATCCATCTTATCTGATGACCCCATAGCACATCTGATCCGGGTAATGCCTCCATTCTGATTTTATAACATAATCTGCCGTCAATAACCTCCTCTCCGTCAATAACATGTGTGTAGTCATTGACTACTGATGATTCTTTTAGTATGTCATCATTTGTGTAGTCTGAGCCCATCCATCCCTGCGACATCATTGATGGTGGCAGTTTTATAAGCCGGTTTATTGACGGATTCCAGTTCCACATTTCGTTGCCTCGTTTCAGAAATGATTGCCCCTTGTCACGCGCAGGAGAGGTGATAAGAGTAAGCGAATAATCATCTCCCAGCGACCATGACCTGAACTCTACGGTGCGCTGCCATGAAGGACGGACAATAGTCATGGACATCACACTGTATCCCGACTTCTCGCCGTTGAATTTATCATCAGCCTTTTTTACAATCTCTTTTGCAGAGAGATCCTGTGAAAAGGAAACTGTTACCCCCGGAAAAACGAGAAGGCAACACAGTAATACAATATTTACTAACCATTTTTTCATGACTACCTGTATCTTGATATTATTGCATCAACCATTTTTTCATAATATGGTGTACTATATAGCTCTTCAGAAAAGAGGAAGGTAAGCGCAAAACCCTTTAGTGTATTTACAAACATAAGCATCTCAATCATCGGATCATACGACTCATCACTGCCATTACCCCTGGCTGTAAAATACTCAATGAACATTCTTACCATCTCCTGGCTGAAAACCCTCATATTTTCACCACCTCTTTTTACCAGATCATTCTCCCTGACAAAAAGACGCTCATATACATCATTCTGCATCATTATTGCAAAAAGCAACCGCCAGAACCGGCTCTTCTCCCTTATTATATCAAATATCTTTCTTACAAAAACTTCAAACTCCTCAACTGAAAGGTGGCCATCATGATCAGTGTCAAAAGAAGAGTAAAGCTCATCAATAGACTCTGAAACTATCTCGGCAAGGATATCGTCCTTGCTTCTGAAGTAATTATATATCAATCCTTTTGATATCCCTGCTTTAGCAGCAATTGTGCTTATTGTGGTGCTGTGAAAACCCAGGTCAGCAAAACAGGTAAGAGCAACCTCTTTTATCAAGGCACGCTTTGCCTTCCTTATGGTATCATATTGTCTTGCAGTCCGTGGTGACATAGCTACTTTTTTGACTGAACGTCCGGTCAAAGCTAGGCCATTTTTTTACCCAATGCAAATTTTTTTTCAATATGCATTCAGAAGATTTTTCATCTTTTCAACTTCACCCGCTCCCTTTCCCTTTTTCAGTATTTCATTCAGCCAGGTACCATACATGGGATTAGGAAGAATAATATAACTGGTTCCAAAAAGTGCTTCATTCCCGTCAACCGTATCAAATGAGGGAGCGTCAGGGCGTTTTTCCCATATACCGTCAAAATCACTCAGACTGTCACCTATCAACAATACAATATTATATCTGTCTGAGATTCTATTACGCCTGGAAACCTTCGATGAGTTCTCACCCATAAGCATTACATGAACACTGTCGGCTCCCGGAAAACCTTCAGCCGAGAGATTTCTGACAGTGGCATCGAATACAGATGAGCTCCTGTTTGAAACATAAAAAAGTGTCACACCCAGCGAATCTGCAAAGCGGGTGAATGACAGTGCGCCGGGCAGTGCTTTTGCTTTTTCCATAACAACCCACTTGTTCCAGAGCTCTTCAGAGTATTGCACCTCATTCAGTATCAGCCATGCTTCAAACGGACTGTTATCAAGGATTGTCTCATCTATATCGAGCACAACTGCAAGCGGTTTGCCATCATTTGCACTGGCTGTCTTTTCCTCAAGCGCTCTCTTTGCATTCCTGTAGCATTGAATATACAAAGCCCTCATCTCACCTGACTTCTGATACCATAAAACAGGAAGGAGCAATTCATCCTGTGATTCCTTTATATTGGAAGCAGGTATAACTCTATGACTACAGGCTGACAATAGCAGTAGTATCAAAAAATAAAATAGAGTGTGCTTCATTTATAAATATTTTACTGATTCATAATAATTTTGGTACCCTTTGTTACGTTGATACCACAGGTCTAATTAACAAATTATTATTCTATCCTGCCTGTTATGTTCTGAAAGATTTTTATCTTTAACAGGTTATATCTAAAACAATAATGGCAATGTCGAGTCTAAAGTTGATGCTTGGAATGGTTCCGGCAACATCAAAATTGGAAAAGGTTGAAAATGCGCTTGTTGCTGAATATGAAAAACTTATAGCTTATGCCGCTTCTAATGAGTTAGCACGATACTATGATCTGTATGAAAAGGTAAACTCTTCTTCATTCAAGCAGAAAAGAAAAGAGATAGAATCGCTCTCATATAAAGGCTCGGAAGAGTTTTCAAGGGAACAGGAATTTATTAAACTTAAAAAAACAAGGGAGCTTACTCTCTTTTTCCGTACTCTTGCCGGCAGTGAACTGAAAAAATACGATGAGATTGCTAACTCTAAGTTACTTGCAGATTACTTTGAGCTTGAGAAATTCATCTCCTCTGCCGGGTTCAAAGAAAAGCAGAAGATGAAACCTGTAACTTTCAAAGACTCTGAAGAATATCAGAAATTCCTAAAGTATAAAAAGCTTCGGTCAGACAAGGATGTCAGGAAAAAGAGGGATGAAGAAAAGGTTAAACTATATGAAGAGTTAAGTCAGTTTGTCTCATCTCCTGAATTCCAGAAGAAAAAAGAGATGAAGCCCATTAAGTTCAAGGATACGCCTGAATTCCAGAAGATGAAGGAGTATCAGAAGATGAAGGAAAACAGCGACATCAGGTTTTATTTTAAATATAAATCTTCAAAAGAGCTGGCCAATTATCTTAAAGTAAAGGACTCCCCTGTTCTTAAAAGATATCATGAGCTTGACGCCTACCTTAAGTCGGGTGAATTTGCAACACGGAAGGAATACCTGCTTGATAAAAAGCGTTTTGAAAAAAGCGACATGTACAAAGATCTTCTTGAATATAATGCATTAAAGGATTCTGATGATATCAACTGGTATTTCAGTGTAAAGGATTCATCAAAATTCAATGTATTAAAGAGCCGGGAGAAGACATTCAGTGATGAATTTGACGGAGAGAAGCCTGATAAGGATAAATGGTTAACAAATTACTACTGGGGAGAGAAACTGCTTCATGACAGATACAGCATTGACACAGATCTTCATGCCTATACTCCGGAAGAGAACTTTGAAATGAAAAACAGTCTTCTGCGGATAATCACCAAACCACAGAAGATAAGCGGAAAATCATGGAGTGCTGAAAGAGGTTTTAATCAGAAGGAGTTTTCGTTTACTTCGGGGCTGATCAACACCGGTGTTTCATTCAGACAAAAATACGGAATCTTTGAAGCAAAAATCAGGCTTAATAACCCTGAATTCAGAAATGCATTCT
>QKCK01000251.1 GCA_003245695.1 Bacteroidota bacterium
CCGATATGAAAAACATTCTTCTTTCAGCAGTTATGTTGTTAGTATCAGCATCGATTTCAGCGCAGGCAGTAGATGGAGAGAGCCGGAAACTGATTGATGCTTTTGTCAGGAGTAACGTTGACACGCAGGCTGAGCCGGTTGACCCAACCGTTATCAGTAAAGTCTTTGCCGGTAAATTTTTTAAAGTGCTTGTTGGTTTTACAGAGCCCGGCACAGGTGTCTCATCTTGTGGATCTTACAACTATCTGAGCATTGTTGATACAAAAGTGACAATGGTAGAGCCTGTTCACATGGATATTGAGTGTCCTGATCTGTTGTCGCTGGTGAAAAGCGATTTCCTGCTCAGTGATGATGACGATGCAGCTCTCTTTGAAGCTTCGCTGAATGTTCTTTACCCGGTCGATGATGATGAGATGAAGGATGTAAAACATATTAAAAAGGATGCACAGTGGATATTCCTTCGCGGCAGGTTCTTTGACAGCTACACGGCATTCATTGTTACCACAGAGCCTGATGGTAAGGTAGTGAAGATTGAGATAATGCTCGGATATACCGTTGAATAGTAATCAGCATCAGGCACTAACCAATAAACAGTTGTTGATACGTTTAGCCGTTGATGCGTTTAGTCGTTTTCATATAATCATGATTTATGAGTTAACTACTCTATAAATCAACCTTCACGAATCTTCGATTATCACAGATGGTGACGTGCAATGGATATCCACGGAGGCCCCCCGATCCATCGGGGCGGGGTGTCCGACTGAAAGGAGTGCGGGGTAGTATCCCTTGGCTTTTCCTGCAAATCCGGCACAGTACCTATGACGCTGCGTGTGCCTGATACGATTCCCCGGGACAGGCTGCCCTAGCCACCTGTTTTCCTCTACAGATAAACTACTCCGCAACCACCTCACCGATGCCACATGCATCGCAGTCCCGTAACACAATGCCGCCACCACCTTCCCTGCGACCCCGAAGGTGGTCGGAGAAGAGCTCTTATTGACGCTCTCACTTTTATTACGCACCTCCGGCGCTGGTATGATTGTGTGAGGAGCCTGCTCCGGACTGATCCATTTATGCCTATATTTAACAAATAAAACACCCTTCTTAAGTAAATATGATTTTCAGGGATTTCATAGAAAAATACCATCCGCTCTCAGATGCCGAGTGGCATCATGTTGAGCAGTTATTTGACAGACGGGAATTCAGGAAGAACGAGATAATACTGGAGGAGGGTAGGATATGCCGGTATTTCTATTTCCTTGAGAGCGGACTCATACGCTTTTATAATACGATCGACGGAAATGACTTCACCAAAACATTTGTCATTGCACCGTATTGTTTTACCTCACGTATCAGCTACAGAAAGCAGTGTGCCTCTGAAGAAGGCATCCAGGCCCTGGCGGGAACGACAGTATGGCAGATATCGTATGAAAACTATAAGGAGCTTGAAGAGGTGAGTTCATGGAATATCTTTATGCGTAAGCTGCTGAATGAGATACAGGAGTTCAGTGAGCCTTTTTATCTTGAGATAAGGACCCTGACGGCTGAAGAGAGGTACAGGAGGATAGTCGGCAGATACCCCAGGGAGATATTGCAGAAGATACCCCTAAAGCACCTGTCATCGTTTTTAGGCGTTGCACCTCAGTCGTTGAGCAGGATAAGAAAAAAGATCCAGGAAAGCGATCAGAATTAACATAGGTGAATTTTATCCTTCCGGGAATAAGCGACATTTGTAGCAGAATAAAACAGGGAGATCAATGCAGAGTATCCGTAGCAGAATAGTGATAGGGTTGATAAGGAACAGGCACCTGTTCAGGCTGAAGCTGAGACCTGAGGTCATTGATGAGAGCTTCTCGGTAAAAGAATTCCGTGAGGGTATTGACAAGGCATCTGCCAGGGTAAAGTTACCTGCTGATATCTCATCGCAGGTAGTTATGGTTGAGGGGATGAATGCAGAATGGATAACCCCAGAAAATCCGCAGAGCGACAAAGTGCTGTTATACCTTCATGGTGGAGGATTCATCTCAGGATCGTGTCTGACGCATCGTATGCATGTTGCAAAGTTTGCAGGCAAGTGTCAGCTGCGATCCCTGTTGTTTAACTACAGGCTGGCGCCGGAGTATCCTTACCCGGCAGCACTGGATGACTGTCTGGCTGCATACAGATGGCTTTTAGGGCAGGGTATAGAGGCACGGAACATAATAGTTGGTGGCGAATCAGCCGGTGCCACGCTGACACTCTCACTCCTGCTGGCGATTAAGAAGAACAACATAGCGCAACCCAGGGCTGCCTTCTCAATATCTCCTGTCACAGACCTTAGGTGCAGGGCCGACTCATTCAGGTATAATGCCAAAAACGATGTCGCGCCCATGAACTCATGGTCAGTATGGACAAATCTTTATATTGCCGGCAGTGATCCTACTGACCCGCTGTTGTCGCCATCCTTTGGTGACTTTGAAGGTATCCCGCCACTGTATATATGTGTTGGTACCCACGAGATACATTATGACGACTGTATTAACATAGCTGAGACAGCCAGAAAGTATGGCGTTGATGTGACACTGAGAGTCTGGGACAGGATGATACATGCCTTCCCTCTCTTGTCACCCCTCTTCCCTGAGGCAAAAGAGGCGTTGGATGAGATATGTGAGTTTGTGAATCGGTATTTTTCATGAACGACTAAACTAATGTTCTCATTGACAACTTCTGTTTATTCTGGGGCTTTCATGATTAAGCCTATATTTATTGTAAAGGCATAATTTTTCCAATGTTCTCATTTATACAATGGCTGTACATTAGAGTTTGGGAGCTAACGCCTTAATTGCCAATAACTTTAAAAACTGCAAAGAAAAACTTGCATCCTATACCCTTTAGTTCATAAATTTGTAGTGCTGCAT
>QKCK01000265.1 GCA_003245695.1 Bacteroidota bacterium
AATAAGGCTCAGGGTTATAATGACAAGATAATTCAGCTCGCGGCTTATAACCAGGACAAACAACAGCAGGAGCACAACCGAGAGAATTGCCCTCAGGATGTTTTTTGATATCTCTTCCTTAATAAAACTGGTATTGTCTATTGAGTTTATTATATTGAAACCGGCGGGGAGATCCTCCTTCATCCGTTCAACGCAGGCCTTCACCTCATTAGCCACCCTCACGTTGTTAACATTACGGCCGCTGCTGACAATCATTGTTATGGTATTCAACCCATTGACCCTGTAGTAGCTGCGTGGTGCCTGGTCCTTCAGTTTCACAGATGCAATATCAGTCAGCATCACTATCCTGCCCGACGAAGATGTCACTGGTATCCGGTTCCATGTTATGGTATTGCAGTTGTTACCGGTGAGAGTAACGTATATGGCACTCCTCACACCCTGGTCTGACATCTCCATCCCGCCGCCAACCTCTGCCTGCAGCAGGAAGTTGCTTATCGCATTCCGTATGCCACTGGCAGTGATACCAAGTGACTGCATCAGGCTGTGATCATATTCCAGTTCCCACACCAGGGGAGTTGAGCCATAGACACTGACCTCATAGACCCCATTAACCATAGCTATTTGAGGCTTGAGAGTCTCCTCAGCCAGGGTATAAATATAAGAAGGAGATGCGTTACCGGTTACCTGAAACCCTAATATCACAGAGCCATCACTGTTTGAAGGCATGTTCATTGTGATGGATGGATAAGTGACACCATCTGGTAGTTGTTTGTATGCAGCACGTATCAGAGAGGCCACTTCGAAACGCTTTGTACGTATATCGGCCTTCTTGTCAAACTCCATTGTTATTGTGCCGCTGCCATCGGTTGTTGACGATGAGAGCTTTGTAACACCAGTGACGGTAGCAAACACCCCTTCAAGGACAGAGGTAGCCTCCTGCTCTGCCACACGTGCAGGAGCATCAGGCCATGAGTATGTGACAGTAAGCGACGGCAGATACCTCGTAGGGTTGAGCTGTAACGACAAAAGCGGTGTCATTGCCATACCGACAAGGACAAGCACCACGAAGATTATGTTAAGGGTGAATGACGAACGTGATATCTTATCAGAAGAGGGAGAGCTCATTCTTCCCTCACTTTGGTCTCATGAGCCAGGTTGACATTACCGCTGACGATGACCAGGTCACCCTGCTTAAGACCCTCTTTGATTGCTACGGTAGTACTGTTTTCAAACTCAACAGTCACATACTTCCATATTGCAAGTGAATCCTCGCGGACAAAGATGACATCCCTGCCCTGCCGTATCACCAGTGCCTCTTTGGGCACTACCAGCCGGTCAGGCTCCGGTTTGCGGATAAGCACCTTTACATTCATGCCGTCAACGAGCTTCGAATTATTGTTGAATCTGGCCTTAACAGTCAGCTGACCATTATCATTTACCTGTGGGTTTATCTGGGTTATATATCCGGTTATGATCAGCGAGTCGGAGAAGAAAGGAATGATATTCACCGGCATGCCATTTTCAATGAAGGCATACTCTGACTCTGTAACAGGGAACTCTACATCCATCTTTTCGTCGTCGATTATTGTACAGAGGCTCTTATAGTTCTCAGCCGGGTTCCATGGTTTAGCCTCCAGTCCGGCGATACGGCCGCTCACAGGGGCAATAACGCGGGTGTTGTTATAGTTATATTGTGCCAGCCGCAGGTCTGTTGCAGCATCATTGATACCGCTTCGTATGCGTGCAGTGTTTATCTTCTCGGCCGATAATTTCGTTGTGTCGTCTGTTGCATATTTGCTTAACAGGTCATCGCGGAAGTCTATGCGGGCTGTCTCTACTGCCTGGCGTGCCTTATCAAGCTTAATACCATATTCGAAGTCATCAATAGTAGCCAGCACCTGGCCTGAGGCAACTCTGGATCCATTGGCAACCAGAATCTCCCTTATCATACCTGTAACCTTAAAGGGCACTTGAGCTTTAACTGAGGAGGTTACCTTACCGTTGCTCACCAGCTCCTTATAGAAAGTTGATGACTCAAGTTTTACGGTTTTAACAATCACCTCCGATTTCTGTACTGACTTACGGGCCAGTTCCTCGAAGCTTTCTTTCTGTTTAGGCTTGCATGAACAAACAAATAGTGATATAGAAATAAGTGTTATTGCAGGCAGATTAAGGTAATGATATTTCCAGGTCATCGTGGATAAGGTTCAGTGAATTAGGTTGCAGGTAGTTTAACAAAGGCTTAACATGGCTCAGTTTGTTGTATCAAATTTCATTCCGCTTTTTAATGAATCCTCTGATAATTTGAATTTTCCGAACACCACTTTGATTTCCTCAGCAACACCAATGGGTACCAGACCGGGTTTAAGGTTTATATTATACCTTTTCAGGCAGCATCTGAATGTTTTCACATCAATACCAAGTTCCTCAGCAATCTGTTGACGGGTGACAAATGACTTTTTAATCATGACAGTAAATAATTTTTATAAAAATAACTATTTACAAAAAAAATCCAAATAATGAACAATTGATATTACATGCATATTTAGCTTATTTTTCATGTTTCTAAGCAAAAAACAATTTTTGATAATATGTATTACAAATCAAAAGAAAGAATGTCTTTATCTATTCTTCCTGAGTAAATAAGCTTCTTGTTAACATAAACATTTATCTCATTTTCAGGGCTTATATTCATTCTCCTCAATAAAAGAGAGAAGCTATTTACATTAGCACATTTAATTTCAATTCTCTTGTTATTTATTTTCCATATGGCATTTATAGTTGCTTTTGTCCCCTGGTTCATTTTATCGATACGAATCCAGTAAGAAGAACAGTTTAATAAATCATACGTGCAAAACTTAATTACTGTGGGAACTATGGGTCTTTC
>QKCK01000111.1 GCA_003245695.1 Bacteroidota bacterium
AGAGTATTGCCGGTATGAATGAATTGGGGAACCCTGATGCAAACTACCAGGTATTAATGCAGAGACAGAAGATAGATGCTTATGAAAAAGGAGGGATACCATCAGACAATATGGTGGCTCTTAATCCTTTAATTATAATTCCGATAGTTTATACCCTGGCTAAGGGGTTGCCCCATACTCCGGAACCACCAACTCCATATATCTCTTCGAAGGAGTTAAAGGAAATACTGAAAAGCCGTAGATCTTTATCTGATACAATCAGATAAGCTGAATCTGAAGTGCAGGGTTGACACTATAAAACAGATGCCAACCCTCTGATTACACCTGCATATATAAAAAGCAGGTAAATGGTTTATTTTTCTTCAGGCTTTAAGTTCACCAGTTGGCGTTCTGTTATCATTATCGGACTATCCCAGACTGGAAGTTTTTTGAACATAACATTGCCTCCCTTGCATTTTACATTAGACCTGTCAATTTCATAAACTCTTCCTGTAATCATCTCAACATACACCGGATCATTAAATGTTACGCCATTGACAGTCAGATTTACAGTATCCCATTTCAAGTCGTCTGACGGAATCTGATCACTATACCATAATAGTATTACCGGATATTCTTCTTTTTTGAAAGAAGCTACAGTAATTTTTCTTTCTGAATCAGATTTATAATCTGACAATCCAACCGGTCTTACCATATCATCAAAAAAGCTTACCATATTCTGAACTGCATAATATGCGGGCCTTTTATAAATTATCTGATGTAATATGTTCGATCTGATCAACCCAAACGACTGCAACATATTATAATACTGAAGATCAATAATTGTAAAAACAGAGGTAGGTATATCCCTGACATGATCACCTGCCATTCTTCTCAGATACCATTTTACCTGGCTTATCTCTGTCCAGGGATAATTCTTTAATGCATGGGTCCATTCCAGAATGGATGGACAGCCATTCTCACCCTGATACAGTTTTATTTCCGGATTATATTCATTAACAAGTGATTGCAGTTTGTCGACATCAACATAACTGGCATCAGGGTTTTCAATATATGGATGGTAAGTTAAATAGTCAATTATTCCAAGTTTGTTATTGGCCTTTAATTGTTCAAACACCTCCTGAGTATACTTTAAAGGTATTTTTGCGAGCGCAAATCCCATTATTTTTGCTTCGGGTTGTGCCTTTCTGATGGTTTCAGCTGTCCTTATTAACAGGTTAGCATACTCATCTGAGGTTCCGCCACCATTTGGTTCATTCCATATTTCCCATTCATTGACAACATCTTTGTATCTCAGTACTATCTTCTCAACATAATTACACCATGCAGTCATTGCCTCTTCGTCAGAAAATATTTTAGCATTTAGTCTTGTTCCTGATCCATATAGAGGGTTACCATAACAAAGGCAAATCCAGGGTTTTACGCTTTGACCGGCAATTCCATAAACACATGTATCAAGCCATTCAAAAGAGTATACCCCTTTTTGCTTTTCACACTTTGCCCAACCACTCTGCAGTCTTGCATGTTTTACTCCAAGTTCCCCAATATAACTTTTATAGACATTGAAGTCGGCATAGTCGCGATCCAGTGTCTCGCAACCCACAGACCATGACGATGATACAATTTCTTTTGAAGACCTTGTTGCCATCCGTCCTGTCTGTTTCAGTTCAGGACCTGTTGCATTTAATTTCTCCCAGTTTATACTCCTGTATTGGGCTTCAGACAGGCTATTTATTGAGATACTAATCAACATAAACAAAAAAATTTTTTTCATATCAGGCTTCTATTTACTTTTTGCAAATCTCAGTTTCCCGGATTTCAATTCTTTTTTGTATATCCTCCAAGCACAAGTGTGGTATGGTGTGGTGCAAAAATATATTTATTTTGTAATAAAACAAAGAGTTAAATAACAATATTAAGAGTATAGTTAATAAAAGAGGATTGCTCTTCAAAGAACAATCCTCCGGTAATATTCTGTTTTAAGAGATTATTTAAATGCTTTCTCAAGCATCCCGTCACCATTGATTGAGAGGCGGCTGAAATAGTCAGGCACTTCTCTTCCAAGGAGTTTGTCAGTATACATCTTGGCGAGGTACATGCCAAGCATGAAGCCTTGACCACGTAACCCAAGCATAAGTCCAAGTTCAGGGTCTATAATCATTCTCGGTTCGACATAGTTACCACTCCAGAATGACTGAAATCCTACTGATGCCAGTTCAGGGAGCCAGTTTACAAAAACCTCAGAGAAGATGTGCATGAACTCTTCACTATTCACCTTCAGAGACTTACCTGCCTCGGCAGGGTCAGTAGCAGGAGAGGCGCATCCTATTATCTGACCTGTCTCTGCCAGCTGTTGTCCGTAAACAGCAACAAAACCTTTATATTTCCTTCTGTCGATGAGCATCGGAAGAGGAGTATTATTGGCTCCCAGCCATGGAAGTCTTCTGGTGATGAATGCCTGATGACGCACAGGATAGAGACCGGTGTTAATACCCAGTTTCCGGGCGAAAATATCACCTTCAGAACCCATGGCATTAATGAAGAGTTCGGTTTCGTATTCAACATACTCTTTCCTGTGATTCCTGGCTAACACGATATAGCTCTTTCCTCTCTTCTCAACATCGATTATCTCACAGTCTTCTTCAACAATGCCCCCATGGTCAATGCCAATGTTTCTTACCAGCTCAATGGTTTTGCCTGGTGTAGCCTGCCAGCAATCACCTGTAACCTGTGCGGCGATATATGTATCTTTTAGTTTTGGATTTATGCCCGGAGCGATATGTGAAGAATATTTCTCTGGCGGTATCATCTCTCCACCTGACCATACAATTGACTCTTCAAGTACTTTATAGGTGGCCTGGTCATGTGCAAATGTCACATAGTTGATCTCCCTGTAGTCGATGCTTTTCAGACTCTGCAGGTCAATAAAAATATCCCTGTTTCTGCGTGCAATCTCAGAAAGCTCAGGCACACTGAAGTTAGGTCTTCCACCAGCTATGTTTCTCCATGACGATCCTCTGGCATAGTTAACAAGCAGTGGTTTAAGCCCTGCCTCTGAGAGATAGCGGAAGAGGGCGCTACCTGCCATACCGCCACCGGCAACAAGGGCTGACACCTTAATCTTCTTTTTTTCTCCGGGTGTAATTATTAACTCATGTTTTCCCGATGGATAAAGCTCACCCAGAGAAATCTGGTTTGAAAGAGGTGCTCTGGGTGTAGCATCGCCGACAAGCTCAACGCCCTGGGCACGAAGCAACTGCGAGAGTCTTCTGATACATCTTTTTCCCCTGCATGGTCCCATGCCAAGCCGTGTGGTGTGTTTTATCTCATCAACAGAGATATATCTTCTCTCGCCAACAACATTTAAAACATGGTCAAGACTTACATCATCACAGTGGCAAACGTACTCCCTGGTTTCAATGTCAGTGACACTCTTAAAGACAATATCCTTTGGATAAGACTCCTTTACAATAAAGCCTCTGACCTGGTTCAACTCACCGTTAACCGTTTTAGCATTTACCCTGGCTATGTTTGTTTTGTTCTCCTTTAAAAGTATTTTCTCTATCACTCCTTCACCAACTTTCCTGCCATTGTTATCGACAAGGAAGACTTCAGATCCTTCAGTGGCAAAGTATTCTACCGGGAGAAATATCTGATTTCTGGATTCATTGTATCCGAATATAGCAAGGCCTGGACATTGGTAAACGCATTTCATACAGCCTATACATTTGTCAAAGTCAATTGTGGGAACTGTATTTGATGATACCTTGACTATCGCACCATGAGGGCATGCGAACTGACATGGGTTGCAGGCAAACCCATAGAGGCAATCTATAAGAACATAGGGCTTTGCCTTCTTTCTTTCAGTTGAGGGCATGAATGGTGAGTCAATCACTTTTACAGGATGTTGCTGCGAATCAATATATTCCTTTGAGAGTGACAGATATTCGTCGTAGTCAAAACGAACATCCATTGCCTGAAGTACCTCAAAGGCCGCTTGTTTGCCTCTCAGAACAGCACTGGTTCCTTCACCTATCCGAATGGCGTCACCGGCACCGAATACTCTTGTGCCAAACACATCATGTCCCTTAATGAGCAGTTGATTGTCTGGCGTGAGTCCGGTACATATATTAATTGCGTCTATACCGTCAATTACCTTTTCGGTTCCAGGTATAGGCTTAAAGTCTTTGCACTCAGCTATTACAGCTCCGGTTATTCCGTCACCGGCAGCATTGGGTATAGCCTTGACAAGAATATGAGAAAGCATCACAGGAATACCAAGCCTCCTTACCCTGTTTGCCTGAACCGGAAAACCTCCTTCACCTGGCATAGCCTCAATAATAGCCTTTACCTTGGCCCCTGCCTGCATTAACTGATAAGATGTCAGATACCCAATGTTCCCGGCACCTACAGTAAGGATATTCTTACCCAGGAGAGTGAATTCCTGATTCATCATCTTCTGAACCACAGCAGCAGTATACACACCTGGAAGGTCATCATTGCCGAAACTGGGCATAAAGGGCACTGCTCCTGTAGCAACAATAAGATATGTAGAATCAACAAAGTAAATGTCACCTGTCTTTATGTTTTTTACAGCTAGTCTCCTGCCTTCAAGTATATCCCAAATGGTTGAGTTAAGCATAATGCCATCCTGCACCTCGCCAGCCAGGGTCTTTGCAATGTCAAAGCCTCTCATGCCACCAAACTTCTTCTCTTTCTCAAAGAAGAAAAATTGGTGGGTCTGCATCAAAAACTGACCTCCAATATGTTCATTATTGTCGATGACAATATTATCAATATTGTGGTTATTCAATACCTCACGGGCAGCCAGACCTGCAGGCCCGGCCCCGATAATAGCAACAGTGGTCTTGTAGACTTTTGTGGCTTCCTTATTCTCATATGTGACATTCTCAGGCTGGTATCCCAGTGGTATCTCTTTTACTTCACTTACACCATCCACGGTAGTGATACATATCCTCTTAATCTGACCGTCTACCAGCATCTCACATGCACCACACTTACCAATACCGCATTCAAGACTCCTGAGTCTGTTGTCAAGGCTGTGTGAGTGGACAGGGAAACCTGCCTGATGTAATGCTGCTGCAATAGTGAATCCCTTTGTTCCCCTTATTTCCTTTCCATTGAAAGTAAACGTTGTCTCCTCCTGTTCCGGGATATTAAGAATAGGATGTTTTGATATTCTTTCCATAATTTCTGTTATTCCTGACCCTATTTCCGAAGTAGCAAAATAATATTGCGAACTGCCAGTTTTTAATGATGTTTATCATTAAAAAGGCATGATTTTTTACATTATGTTATTTTTACTGCGGGGAAAAAAGAGTGACGTTTATCATCAGAAATGGCTCAATTTTGCCATTTTTACACTCTTTATCAAAAAAAAACAATATTATGCAACCATTTCAAATTATCTTAGGTCCTAAAGTTGTCATCAGATAATGATGAGTGAGCAAGACATAATTGAAGGGTGTATCAGTCATAACCGGAAGGCTCAGCAGATACTGTGGAAGAAGTATGCTGGATATCTTCTGAGTATTTGTCTCCGCTATTCAACTGACAGACCAGAGGCTGAGGATATCTTGCAGGAGTCATTACTGAAAATATATTCAAATATAGGAGACTACTCCGGAACAGGTTCTTTTAAGGGATGGTTGGCAAAGGTGACTGTAAATTGTGCCATAACTCATTATCACAAACATCTGAGGCATAAGCATCATGTTGACATTAATGATTATGTCTCAGTTGAGATGGGGGAAGATAGTTTTGAGAGTGATTTTTATACCTCTGAGGAGCTTATGATAGTTTTAAACTCTTTACCTCCGGGATATAAGATGGTTTTCAACCTCTATACCATAGAGGGCTATAAACACAGAGAGATAGCCGAGATGCTTGGTATTGACGTTAATACTTCAAAGTCACAATACAGCCGTGCCAGAGCCATTCTAAGAAAAAGACTTGAAGATCTGGGGCGTATTAAAAAGAAATACACCTGAGAAGGTGATGGAAAAGGGCGAGAGAAATAGTATTGAAGAGCTCTTCAGAGAGAAGTTTGAAGATGCAGTGACAGACCCGGGCAGGGATCTGACAAGGAAGTTTATGCGCAGACTGGAACGAAGGGAGTTTATGCGCTTTAACCCGGCAAGGTTCAATATTTGGTATATGGGTGTAGCTATAATATCAGCATCGGCTCTGGGGCTATTTCTAACCACATCTACATTGAAAAGTGGTGAAAAGACTGGCTCAGAGATGAATAATGCTATACAGGAAACAACTGTCATTATTGATACTGTAGCTGTTGAATCTGAAGAGTCGGTAAGGGAACCAGAAAACCAGATTATAAGCAGTGAACCATCCGGGATCGGAGATAAACGTAGAAATAAAACAGAAGAGAGAAGCCAGACTGAGACACTGATTATATCAGCGGGGAAGCCTGATAATACAACAACTGTTATATCATCTCATGATTCTGTCCTGAAAGAGGATGTTCCGTTATTGCATGCAAAGATAATTGCAACTGCAAGTGAGGGATGTGTTCCGTTTCATATCTCATTCAGAAATATCTCTGAAGCTGATGCATCTTATTCATGGGATTTTGGTGATGGAGGTACTTCGCCTGAAAAAGAACCTGAATGGATTTTCAACACTCCTGGGATGTACCGGATATCACTGACCCTTGAAAATGGTTCAGGACATACAGCAGTGACCTATACAACAATAAATGTGTGGCCCAGACCCGAGGCCTCATTTGAGATATTACCGACTGACCCTTCGCTGCCTGGTGATGATATAACCTTTATAAATACCTCTGTTGGGGCAACATCATATGTTTGGCACTTCGGTGATGGAGAAAAGAGCCGTGAAAGGGAGCCTGTACATAAATATAGTAGTTATGGGAAATATACTGTTTCTCTTGTTGCTGTCTCAGAGAATGGATGTGCTGATTCGCTTTCAATAGCTGATGCGTTCAGTGATACAGACTGTTATCTGAGGTTTCCGAATGCCTTTATGCCAAATAAAAGCGGGCCGGTAGGAGGTTATTTCAACAGGATAACAGATAATTCAAACATGATTTTTCACCCCGTATTCTCAGGTGTTATTAAGTATAACCTGAAGATATACAGTAAGCAGGGGTATCTTGTTTTCGAGAGCGACGACGTCTATCTGGGATGGGACGGATATTATAAGGGGCAGATATGTGCTTCAGGAGTATATATCTGGAAGGTGGAAGGAAAATACCGTAATGGGGAAGCATACATGATGTCGGGCGATGTTACACTGGTAAACTACTGATCTGATTTATATAGTGTGAATGTTTTAAGTGTCAAAGGTACTGTAAAGACCATTCTATGTCATTTTTCCTAGTGATGGTTTGTTTTTGAACGCCTAAATCATTACATTCGTACAACTAAAAATGGATGCAAATTGTCTGCCAGAGCAAAATATCTGATACTCATTTTTATAATTGCATCAACAGCAGCCTGGTGTCAGGACCCTCACTTCTCCCAGTTCTATGCCAATCAGCTTTATCTTTCGCCCTCCTTTGCCGGAGCCACCGAAGATAACAGATTTTCTCTGAACTGGAGAAACCAGTGGCCTTCAATCCCAGGGGTCTTTACGACCTATAGCCTTTCTTTTGATAAATATCTGCCGAATTTCAGCTCCGGAGTGGGTCTGCTTGCAACTTATGACGTAGCCGGATCAGGCAAGCTTAGCAACACAAATATCGGCCTGGTATATTCTTATGATTTCAAGGCAAATGATGACTGGCATATAAGACCTGGCGTGAACTTCAAGTTCGCATATGTAGGGCTTGATATAAATAGCCTGATATGGGCATCACAGATATCTACCGGAGGAACCCTTCCTTCGACGGAACCACCACCATTTGATAATATTGCTGATGTTGACTTCACTGCTTCAACACTGGCATATACAGAAAAAATATGGGTAGGGTTTACTGTAGATCATCTTCTCAGGCCCAGAACATCACTATGGGGTAACTCAACCTCTGTCCCATTGAAGATAGATATCTACGGTGGATTTCAGATAATCAGCAGAGGACGCCTGCGAAAGAAGCTTACGGAGGTCATCTCTGTGGCAACAAATTTCATGATCCAGGGAGATTTTATCCAGTCTGACATAGGACTGTACTATCTCAAGTATCCAATGGTTTTTGGTGTCTGGTACAGGGGGATTCCCTTTGTCACCACCCAGGCAGGTGATGCTATCATTGGTATGGTAGGACTGAAGTATGACAGATTTAATGTGGGAATCAGCTATGATTATACAATATCAAACCTGATAACAACCACTGGAGGTGCATATGAAATCTCAATAGTCTATGAGTTTCCCTCTTCACGTGTTGGATTTGGACGTCGACTACACGCAATACCTTGCCCTGAATTCTGATATCATTGGCTGTTTGCTCTTCTGACTCACACTCGGTTTTGTATTTAAAATTTATGTATGTTTGTGCCATACAATTGTTAAACTAAATTTTGACTTTAAAATGAATAGACCTTACCTCTTAAGAAATGCTGTTCTGATATTATCAGTTGTTGCTTTATCAGCATTTATATCAACAGGGTGCAAGCAGCAGCCTGAAGCCGCCAGTAGTAGTGTCCCAGCATCTAACGGGATTGTATATATTGAGTTAGACTCTGTTATAGCCCACTTTGATATGGCTTCTGATAAGCAGAATACACTCATGGAAAAACAGAAAAACTCTGAGGCCGAATTCAATGCCAAGGCACAGACATTACAGAGAGATGTTCAGGATCTGAATACAAAGATGCAGAAAGGTCTTATAACAAGAGCTGATGCAGAAACAAGAGCACAGACATTACAACAGCAGGAGCAGAACCTTTATGCTTTGAGAGACCAGCTTTCCAATTCACTTGCTGAAGAGAGTGCCGTAGCTCAGCGTCAGATACTTGAATATATCAATCAATATCTGGCTGAGTACAATAAAGATCATAATTATCAGTATATCCTTGCAAAACAGTTTCCGGGTCCGATGCTCTACAGTGATCCCACACTTGATATAACTGCACCGGTAATTGAGGGTCTGAATACAAAATACAAGTCAGAGAAGAAGTAAAGCAATGGGGTTTGCTTCAGCGTGGCTGGCAAAGAATGCCTTATATCCACAGCTGATTGATTCAGCACCTGAGGCAGGGACAGGAATAATTGTTGTTATACCATCCTTTGCTGAAGAAGAGATAGAGAAGACAATTAAATCTCTGGCTGAATGCGAGGCCCCTCCCTGTCATTGCGAGGTCATAGTCATTGTTAATGCACCGGGAACTGCTGATCAGAACGAAATAGAAACAAACAAGCGTACTATTTCTATACTTAAGGCCTGGAGAGACATTGAAGAATGTTTCTTCAGGCTTTATTTTTTTGATGCCGGCGTCTCAGAATTGCCAGACTGGGGTATAGGCTTTGCCAGGAAAACGGGAATGGATGAGGCATTGAGGAGATTTGATCTCTTATCTCAACCTAATGGGATAATTGCATCTTTGGATGCTGACTGCCGTATTTCTCATAACTATTTTACTGCCCTTTATGAACAACTTTTTTCAGACCGGTCAAAAACAGGTTGTTCAATGAATCTTATTAATACCCCTGATTGTGAGTATGCTGCAACTGAACAGATTCAGGCTGCAGAGATATATGAACTGGGCAGGAGATATATGCGTTTTGGAATGCGTTATGCCGGATATCCATGGTGTATTGACACTTCAGGTGCTGCAATGGCAATAAAAGCTGATGTATATGCCAGGGCAGGGGGAATGAATAAGCGAATGGCTGGTGAGGACTTCTGGTTCTTAAGGAAAATTATACCCACAGGCGGTTTTTTTAACGCTCATATCATAACTGTATTTCACTCTCCACGCCTGTCAGCAAGAGTGCCATTTGGCACCGGAATGTCTGTAAGTCAATTATTGACTGATAATGCCAAAGCATTTTTAATTTATAACCCTTCGTTATTCGATAATCTTTGCCCGATATGGAGAGACCCTCAGAAACTCTTCAGGCTTAAACCCTCAGAAATAGGATATTTCTATAACAACTTGCCTTCTTCAATCAAAGAGTTTATTAATGAGGAAAAGTTCTGCAGTAACGTTTGTGAGATTTCTTCAAACACCTCAACATCGGAGACCTTCACTAAAAGGTATTATACACGTTTCGACTACTTATTCGGGCTTAGGTACATAAACAGTTGTGTCAGAAATGAGGGAATGAATGAAAATATTGTAACTGCATGTTCTATGCTTGCTTTAAAAGCAGGATTTAAAAAAACAGAAATCTCTTCTTTTTACTCGGCTCTTTCTTTTTATCGCGATTCAGAGGCTTGGATATCTTATTCTCCCTTTTGATCTTCCTTTCTTCATTAGGCGAGACAATAATAAAAATATCCTCATCCGGCTTTTTCATGTGATACTGCTCTCTTGCAAATTTCTCAAGGTTTTTGTCACTTGTCCGCAATTCTCTCAATTTCCTGCGATCCTCCTCAATACGATTGATATAATACTCTTTCTCTCGCTTCAGCGTATTGCGTGTATGAACACTTCGTGCCCTTTCAATAAGATTGTTGCTGTCTATAAGAACAATCCAAATCAAGAAAACGGTAATAGTAATGACATACCTGTTTCTCATCCAGGGAGGTAACTTCTCCCTGATGTCAAAATTCCTTAATCTGCTCCAGATATCCTGTTTCACCCTGCAAACCTAATAACTATATCTGTTTTAAAATAATTAAGATTGAAAAAGTTATTACTATTATAACCAG
>QKCK01000228.1 GCA_003245695.1 Bacteroidota bacterium
GGCAAAGAACTGGATAATTATCCCCGAATCACAGGTTGATTATGGATATGCTCGTGGTTCATATCTAAATGTTAGTACGTTTGTTGGGCTGAATATCACCAATACAAACAGACTATCCGATATCTGGATAAGGTTTTACAGGGCAATCAGAAATGCAAACCTTATTATTGCAAAGGCTCCTGAAGCTGATGCTACAGAATCAGAAATCAATGAGTTTATTGCAGAGGCAAGATTCCTCAGAGCCTTCACATATTATCAGCTTGTAAGTTATTGGGGTGGAGTCCCGTTGAGAACCGAGGATAACATTGAAGCAATGGGTGTCCCAAGAGAAACGGCTGCCAACATTTATAAATATATTGTTGATGACCTTCATTACGCAGAAACTTATTGTGCTGATACGCCTAAAAACATGGGCAGACCATCAAAGATGGTTGCCAAGACACTGCTTACTGAGGTCTACCTGTCAATGAAGGACTACTCATCAGCCCGTTCATCAGCCCTTGAGGTAATTAATTCGGAGAAATACTCTCTGGTCTCTGTCGCTGTTCCTGATGACTTCTACAAGATCTTTGGTCCATTGATTAACGGATCAACAGAGGAGATCTTCTATATGAAATATAACCTTGATTTTGGATCACAGTATGCTGTTATGGCTCATCACCCAACCGCATTGTATCTGAATAAGAGAGGCAACTATGGCCAGTATACCGATTCTGTCAAGAACTCTGTAATTAAAAACTGGGATTACAAGGATCTCAGGAAGAAGTTCAATCTTTATAATATGAATATCCTGGGGTCAAGGACAACCATGTTATACAAAAAGTATATCTATCCTGAAGCAACAAGCTCAGACAACCCAAATGACTGGCCAATTTACAGGTATGCTGACGTTCTTATGTTCTATGCTGAAGCAGACTGCCGGGTAAACCATGGTCCAACTGATGACGGGGTTGAAAAACTGAATATGGTTCGTCGCCGTGCCTATGGCTATGACCCAACACTTCCCTCACCTGTCGATTATGCAACTACTGACTATAATGAAGACACTTTTATAGATCTGATACTGAAAGAACGTGGATATGAAAACATGTTCGAAGGAAAGAGATATAAAGATCTTGTCCGTACAGGCAAATTTGCCCAGATGATTCAGGAGGTTCACGGGATTACAATTGATCCCAAGGTGTTGTTGTATCCTATTCCTCTTGACGAGATTGCATACAACGATTCTATTAGTGATGCGGATCAGAATCCTGGTTATGAGGTTATTGCAAAATAATTATTAGCAGAAGAGAATGGACCAGTTAAAAGTCCATTCTCTCTTTAATATTTTAAAACTGTTGATTATGATTTTTTGGCTGATCCCCTGAAATATTTACTTTAAGTCCATAGCAGATGAAAACGATCAACAATTCTTGCAATGCTATTGTAAATGTCAGTATGACAATTATTTTACTCTTTGTCACTACGCTTTTCAGTTGTAATGCTGACCCCGATGACGGGGGAGAAACAGAGGAGGAGAAAAATATTAGTCCTTCAGGGAAAGTATTGTGTTCAGATCAGGGAATAGGAGGAGTGGTTGTAACTGACGGGACCAATTTTTCAGTCACAGATGAAAGTGGTAGTTATGCACTTCCATATAATGCCTCGGCAACACACGTTTATATATCTTCTCCTTCAGGCTATTCAGTGCCTGTTGTTAACAGCGTGCCTCAGTTTTATGTAAAACTGACAAGTACTGTTGACAGGAAGAATGTGAATTTCTTGCTTGACAAGATGAGTGTATCTGACCTTAAGCACTATTTTATTGCAATAGGCGATCCGCAGGTGAGGAATCAGACTGAACTTGACAAGTTTAAGCTGATTCTTGATTATATGAAGTCAGATATTGCGACCAATAATCTTAATCCGGTTCATCTTATGATTACAGGTGATATTGTCTTTGACACTCCTGATATGCATAACCTGAGTAAGTCGTATCTTTCATCTGTCGGAAAACCTGTTTATTACGCAATCGGCAATCACGATCATACAAAAAATACAAGCCAGCCGGCTTCAGATGCCTATGATAAAATTGCTTCGACTGCATTTATAAATCATTATGGGCCAACATGTTATTCATTTAACAGAGGGTTGGTGCATTATATTGTCCTGGATAATATTTTTTACAGGGGAGGTCCGGATACTGATTATTCACCTGATATATCGCAGGAACAGCTTGATTGGGTAAGAAAAGATCTTGCCTATGTGTCAAAAGATAAGGTGGTGATAGTTATGACTCATAGCCCTACAAAATCACGGTACCTGAGCGTTTATGGAAACAGTCGTGAACTGCATTTACTTCTATCAGGATATAAGGATGTTCATATCATAGCAGGGCATACACATTATAACTCGGTGCTGGCTGACGACACCGGAATAACAGAACACATTATTGGCGCTGCCTGTGGTGGCTGGTGGGAGGGACCGGTATGCATCTGCGGAACATATCTCGGATACAAGATTTTTGAAATAGACGGCACCGATGTGAAATGGAAATACAGAGCATATGAATACCCTTACAAACAGTTTACTGTTTATAAACCTGCAGAAAGGGCTGCATTACTCAGGCCGGCAGAGGAAATGCTTGTAAATGTGTGGGACTGGGATGCAGGCTGGGAGGTCTTATGGTCTGAAGACAACGGAGCTACTTTTAATCCATTTACACGTTGCACTTCCCGTGAATACGATCCTACAGCCTATGATTATTTTGGAGCAGATGGTGATAATACTATTCCGGTGGGAAGAACGTGGATTGATGCAAGTCCGACTGACCATATTTTTACATGCATCCCTTCACCAGACGCAGGGA
>QKCK01000328.1 GCA_003245695.1 Bacteroidota bacterium
AACTATGAAAAAATTGACCAATAACGAAGGAGGAACAGAATAATGTCAAAGTACAAAATGCACCTTCTTGTCTGTGGCGGTACTGGTTGTCGCGCCTCAGAGAGTGATCTCATTGTTGAGAATCTCAAGAAAGAGCTTGAAGAAAAAGGGCTTCAGAATGAGGTTCAGGTTATAATGACGGGTTGTTTCGGCTTTTGTGAGAAAGGGCCTATAGTAAAGGTTATGCCTGACAATACATTTTATGTTCAGGTCAAGCCTGAAGATGCCCCTATCATTGTTGCCGAGCATGTTATAAAAGGGAGGAAAGTAACCAGGCTGCTTTATACTGACCCGACGAAGAAAGAGCACGTGAGTGATTCGAAGCACATGGGTTTTTATCGTAAACAGATAAGGATAGCTCTTCGTAACTGTGGATTCATTAACCCTGAGAACATAGACGAATACATCGCACGTGAAGGATACCAGGCTCTTGGCAAGGCACTTCAGGAGATGACATCGGCACAGGTAGTTGATGAGATAAAGAAATCAGGTCTCCGTGGTCGTGGAGGAGGAGGATTTCCCACAGGTCTCAAATGGGAGATAGCCTCAAAGAATAAAGCAGACCAGAAATATGTTGTCTGCAATGCAGATGAGGGTGACCCTGGAGCATTCATGGACCGTTCAGTTCTTGAGGGCGACCCTCACTCAGTCCTTGAGTCTATGGCTATATGCGGTTATGCTATCGGGGCTACAAAGGGTCTCATATACATTCGTGCTGAGTATCCTTTGGCCATCAAACGTTTACAGATTGCCATAGCACAGGCGCGTGAATACGGGCTCTTAGGCAACGATATATTCGGCACTGGTTTTGATTTTGACATTGAACTACGCTATGGTGCAGGAGCATTTGTTTGCGGGGAAGAGACAGCTCTTATTCATTCAATGGAAGGATGCAGAGGCGAGCCGACGAACAAACCTCCTTTCCCTGCTGAAAGCGGGTTCCTTGGCAAACCGACTAATGTAAATAATGTTGAGACCTTTGCCAGTATACCTGTCATTATGCTCAAGGGAGCAGAATGGTTTGCTTCAATAGGTACTGAGAAATCAAAAGGGACGAAGGTATTTGCCCTTGCAGGTAAGATAAACAACGTTGGATTAATAGAGGTTCCTATGGGAACTACTCTGCGCGAGGTGATCTTTGAGATTGGCGGTGGCATCAAAAACGGCAAGAAGTTCAAGGCCGTACAGACTGGTGGTCCTTCAGGAGGATGTCTTACAGAGAAGCATCTTGATGTACCGATAGACTTTGACAATCTCATCGCAGCAGGTTCCATGATGGGTTCTGGTGGTATGATTGTAATGGATGAGGACGACTGCATGGTTTCCATAGCCAAATACTTCCTTGATTTTACTGTTGAAGAGTCATGTGGGAAGTGTTCCCCATGTCGTATTGGCAACAAAAGATTATATGAGCTTCTTGACCATATCACAAAAGGAAATGGTACAATGGCTGATCTTGACAGTCTGAAGAACATGTGTTACGTCATCAAGGACACAGCACTGTGTGGTCTTGGTCAGACCTCACCTAATCCTATTCTTTCGACTATGAATAACTTCTGGGATGAATATCTTGCTCACGTTGTTGACAAGAAGTGTCCTGCAGGGCAGTGTCGTGATCTGATGATGTATTCAATCAATGCTGAAAAATGTGTGGGTTGTACTGCATGTGCCAGGGCATGTCCCGTCGGTGCAATATCTGGTGAACGTAAGGAGCCTCACTCAATCAATCCGGCAATATGTATTAAGTGCGGGGCATGCTTCGAGAAGTGTAAATTCAATGCCGTTGTGATCAATTAATTACAGATATTTTACGATGGAAACAGTAAAACTTACTATAGATAATAAACAGATAGAAGTTCAGAAGGGCACTACAATTCTCAAGGCTGCCCGTGAGATGGGCATAGATATACCAACGCTATGTCATATGGAACTTCACGACCTGAAAATAGAGAACAAACCTGGCGGATGCCGTATATGTGTTGTTGAGGTTCAGGGACGCCGTAATCTCGCACCGGCATGTATAACAAAATGCGATGAGGGTATGGTTGTCAGAACCCATAACCCGAGGGTTCTTAATGCAAGAAGGACAGTAATGGAGTTCATTCTATCTGACCACCCGAAAGACTGTCTTACATGTCCTAAATCAGGCAGGTGTGAACTGCAGGATATGGCAGTAAGACTTGGCATAAGAGATATACCTCATCAGGATATATCTGAGATGTCGACATACCGTCTCGACACATCTCCCTCAATCATCAGGGACCTTGATAAATGTATCATGTGCCGCAGATGTGAGATGATGTGTAATGAGGTCCAGACTGTTGGCGCACTATCAGGTATTAACAGAGGCTTCACAGCTGCTGTTGCTCCAGCATTTGAACAAAACCTTGAATATTCAACATGCACCTATTGTGGTCAGTGTGTTGCAGTATGTCCTACCGGTGCTCTCACTGAGGTAGATCATACTCCGGAAGTACTGCGTGCACTGGCTGACCCATCAAAAACAGTGGTTGTACAGACAGCTCCAGCTGTCAGGGCTGCCCTGGGTGAAGAGTTCGGAATGGAACCAGGCACCTCCGTGACAGGCAAGATGGCCGCTGCTCTCAGAGCTTTAGGTTTTGACTACGTATTTGACACCGACTTTGCAGCTGACCTTACCATAATGGAAGAAGGTACTGAACTGCTTGGCAGGGTTGATAAATTCCTCAAGGGAGACAAAAATGTAAAGTTACCAATACTCACATCATGCTGCCCGGGATGGATCAACTTCTTTGAAAACAACTTCCCTGAGCTGAAAGATGTACCATCAACGGCAAAATCACCTCAGCAGATGTTCGGAGCGATTGCCAAAACATACTTTGCCGATAAGATAAACATCAAGAGGGAAGATATGGTTGTCGTTTCAGTAATGCCTTGTCTGGCAAAGAAATACGAGCGACAGAGACCAGAGTTCTCAGTTAACGGAAATCCTGATGTTGATTATTCAATATCTACCCGTGAGCTGGCTTCATTCATCAAACAGGCAAATATTGATTTTCTGAATCTCAGTGATGAGGAATTTGACAGGCCTCTTGGTGAATCAACCGGCGCAGCAGTGATCTTCGGAAATACAGGTGGTGTTATCGAAGCAGCAGTCCGTACTGCTTATGAACTCTATACAGGCAAGAAACTTGATAAAGTTGACTTCGAACAACTCAGAGGTATGGAGGGTGTACGTAAGGCTACTATTGACTTTAATGGTCTGCCATTGAACATAGGTATTGCCCACGGACTTAGTAATGCACGGAAACTGCTTAATGATGTAAAAGCCGGAAAATCTGAATTCCATGCTATCGAGATAATGGCATGCCCGGGTGGTTGTATTGGTGGTGGCGGTCAGCCACTGCACCATGGAGACTCATCAATACTGATGGCAAGAGCAAAAGCTATTTATGATGAAGATGCCAGCAAGACATTAAGGAAATCGCATGAAAATCCTTATATAAAACAGCTCTATGATGAGTTCCTTGGCGAGCCTAACAGTGAGAAAGCACATCACCTGCTCCATACTCATTACTTTGACAAGAAGAAAAAGATCATCGTAAAACAATGAGAAGGAGTAATTTAACTACTAAAATTCAACAGACATGTCAAGCATTAAGATAGAACTGAGAAAAGAGGATATCGATAAGATTAATGAGGTCTGTGCTTCATTCAACAATGAGCCACTGGAACTCATCAATGTACTTCATAAATGCCAGGAACATTTCGGATATCTCCCTGCGGAGGTTCAAGAGGTTGTGGCTGAGCAACTAAACATCCCCGTCGCAAAAGTCTACGGAGTTGTCTCCTTCTATTCTTTCTTCACCATGACACCTCATGGCAAGCACCCTATAAGCATTTGTATGGGTACTGCATGCTATGTCAGAGGAGCTGAGAAAGTACTTGAAGAGTTCAAGAAAGAACTGGGAATACAGGTCGGGCAAACAACACCTGATGGTAAATTCTCACTGTCAAGCCTTCGCTGTGTAGGTGCCTGTGGCCTTGCACCAGTGGTATTGGTAGGAGAAAAAACATACGGAAGGGTTGCTCCTGATGATGTAAAGAAGATACTTAAAGATTATGAAGGATAGTCAACCTTCATAGATTGGTTTTAGGAATTGACTAGGAAAAACCGGGAGTAATTATCTCCCGGTTTTGTTTTTCCTGTTATCGTTTTCTCTCCTTTGCCGTTTGCTTTTGTCTGGTATATATCCATCCCTTCTGCCCCGTCCTTTCTCATTTGTTGTCTGTCCACGTTTAAACCAGAAGAAATAATCTTTCTGTCTCCGTTTCTCATCAATCGTTCTGGCAATATATACTTTCTTATTAGTATACGGATCAAAGCCAAGATAGAACATTGCTGTTGCAAGAGTCATCGGAGTGGGGGTAAAATCCTGAACCTGTTCCGGTCGCAGCCCTATCTCCTTAATAGTCTCTGACAGCTGGCTCATCTCCCTTTCACTGCATCCCGGATGAGCAGAGATAAAATATGGTATGAGTTCATATCTCAGGCCCGAGGAAGAGGTGATACTGTAAAATCGTCTTTTTAACTGCATGAATATTGAGAAGGGAGACTTACGCATAAGATGCAGGACAGATTCATCAGTATGTTCCGGTGCAACTTTAAGCCGGCCGCTGACATGTGATGTTACCAGTTCATTAAGATACTCCTCCTCCCCTCGTCCGGCATTCGGGTTCCATTCCTTAAAGAGCAGATCATACCTCACCCCACTGCCAATGAATGCCTTCTTAATATATGGCAGGCTGTTTACCTTACGATATAATGATGTTAATCTCCTGTGCGATGTGTCGAGGTTATTGCATACTGAGGGCCATATACATGATGGTCTTGAACATTTGGCGCAACGCTTCCTGTCGGCGCCTCCCATATAATACATATTTGCTGAAGGGCCTCCAAGGTCAGTCAGATAACCTTTAAAGTCTTCCATACGGCTGATCTTCTCCACCTCCTTTAAAACAGATTGTTCCGAACGGCTGATGATGAACTTTCCCTGATGAGCAGCAATAGCACAGAAACTACACCCCCCAAAACAGCCCCGGTGTATGTTGACAGAGAATTTAATCATCTCCCAGGCTGGAATAGCAGCCTTCTTTGAGTATCTGGGGTGAGGCGAATAGTTAAAAGGCATATTGTAAATGCTGTCAGCCTCCGCGGTTGTTGCAGGTGGTAAAGGAGGGTTTACTATGACAGCGGTTTCACCATATGATTCGATCAGTCTGACAGGCGAAAGAGTATTACTTGTTTTTTCAAAAACAACAAAGTTTTCAGCATAGGCTTTCTTTGAATTACTTACCTCTTCAAAAGAATGAAGGAGCCTATCCTTTACATCATCATCTCTTGAAGGTATGGCAGCAGAAGGAACCGCAACCACTGTCTGAGGTATGTCGGTAAGTGATCCGAAAGAACAGCCCTCGTTTATTTTCCCAGCCAATATCCTGAGTGCTTGTTCGGCCATACCATAAATAATCATGTCAGCGCCACTGGATATCAGAATCGAGGGTTCAATGCTATCCTTCCAGTAGTCATAATGTGCCAGTCTGCGCATTGAAGCTTCAATACCTCCTGCCAGGACAGGAACATCAGGGAATATTGATTTAAGTATACGTGTATACTCTATGGTAGGATAATCAGGTCTGAAGCCAGCAACACCCCCGGGTGAGTATGAATCATCGGAACGCAGACGCCTTGTGGCAGTATAATGGTTAACCATTGAGTCCATGTTACCAGCTGTAACACCAAAGAAAAGTCTGGGCCTTCCCAGCTTTTTAAAGTCTCGCAGATCATCTCTCCAGTTAGGCTGAGGAACTATGGCCACCTTAAACCCTTCCATCTCCAGAACCCTGGCTATAACTGCAATGCCAAATGATGGGTGGTCAATATATGCGTCGCCGGTAAAAAGAATGACATCAGGTTGATCCCAACCAAGATCACGAATCTCTTTTAACGATGTTGGCAGCCAATTGCCACTTTCAGTGCTTTTATGCATAGTACGCAAAAGTACTAATATTTTATCGTTAAGGGAATATGACAGATTTTCAAAGGTTGATTACGGCCCGATTGTTGATTAACTTTATATAGTATAAGAATTTGCCGACAAATGAATGTAACAGTAATAATACAACAGCATAAGAAAATCTGTGAACTTGTCAATCAGAAGAAAATAAAGCAGAGCTTTGATATCATTGAAGGAATGCTTGCATATGCATCTTCCGGTGCATTACGTGATGAGTTTGAGGATATCAAAATGACATATCGCAATATCCTGAAATATACCATTGAAGGGGTTGTTGATCCGGAGAGAAAGAAAATCTATAATAAATGCATGCAGGATTTACTCAGACTTGCCGACAGATTAAAACAGGACATTTTGGCACGTTACTCCGGATGGTATACCTATAGTGTCAGGAGGGCTGATAAAATTGAAGATGAGATGCGAGGTATCACCCTGGCTAACAGCATTGATGATCTGGCATTCAAATCAGAGCTTGATAAGGTACTTGTATCAGCAGACATCACCTCATCTGACCCTGAGTCAGACCTTTTTCTGATGCGAAAGAGACTCACAGGCAACATCTTTAATCACCTGTGGCTGAGTGATTATTATGGTGAAGCAGAAAAAGGACTGACTGAAATAATCAGGCAGCCAGACAGATTTCAATGGCATGAGCAGGCCTTGTTTGTAAGTGCAATAACACTTAGCTCCCTACGGGTATGGGATCCTGAAAAGGTGAAAATACTAGCATTATTTTATTCTGATGGAATATCAAATGTCTCAGAACGTGCAATTGTAGGGCTTGTTCTTTCTCTATACCAGCATAATGAAAGGCTGAGTCTTTATAATGACCTGATGGAAATTGTTTATACCCTTGCTGAACAGCCATATTTCAGAGACAGGTGTCTGATGATAGTATTACAGGTAATCAGGTCACGTGAGACAGAGCGTCTGAGCAAAAGAATGAATGAGGAAATCATTCCCAAAGTAGCGAAAATGCAGCCCAGGATAGATGAGAAACTGGATCTGGATGCAATTCTTGGAGAAGAAACAGGAGAAGGGCCAAACCCTGACTGGTCTGATATGTTTAAAGAATCAGAAGAGATCTTCAGGACTATGGAAGAACTGGCAAAGCTTCAGATGGAAGGCTCAGATGTATATATGTCTGCATTTGCCAGCCTCAAAAATTTTACTTTTTTCAAGGAATTCAGAAACTGGTTCACCCCATTCTATCCTGACCATGAGGCTGTTGACTTACTTTACAAGGATGAGATTCTTGGTCCGGAGATTAATGAACTGGCAGAAGCATTATTTAAAACGCCTTTTATCTGCAACTCTGATAAGTTTTCACTCATTTTAAACCTGCGCAACCTGCCCGCAGCACAGAAAAGTATGATGCAGAAGGTTTTTAAGATGGAACTTGAAGGTCTTGAACAGATGAAGTATGACAATGAACTTACCGATCCTCATTCAGCCTTTAAGACCTCAATCACCCAGTATATCCATGACCTCTATCGCTTCTATAAGCTATCAGACTTCAGGAATGAGGTAGACGATCTCTTCAGGGGAAGACTGGATATTTATAACTCTTTTTTCTTCAGGAGCACATGTTCGTCAGATGAATCGGATGCTGCACTGGCTGACTATTTCTTCAACAAGGATTTTTATGATGATGCATTGTCTCTCTATCTCTCGATGCTGAGGGCAAAACCAGATGATGCACAACTGAATGAGAAAGCAGCATATTGTTACCAGCAGCAGGGACATTATGAAGAGGCACTTGAATACTACAGGACAGCCAATATCATAAATCCGAAACCATGGACTCTGAAAAAGTCAGGGTTATGCCTCAGACGACTTGACAGGACTGCTGAAGCACTTGATTGTTACATACAGGCGGGAGAGATGGATAATGAGGATCTTCACACTACACTTATGACTGCTCACTGTTATCTTGACCTTCATGACTATGAGAGCGCCATAAAAAACTACTTCAGGATAGAATACAGCGATCCGGGAAACAACAAGGTAATAAGACCCATTGCCTGGTGTTACCTGGCAACAGGCAGGTTTGATGAATCTGCGAGGTATTTTGATAAGATCGGGGAGTCAAAGCTCACCTCTCATGACAGGATAAATATCGGACACCTTGAACTATGCAGGGGCAATAAGCAGAAGGCTGCCGGTAATTATATGGTAGCCATCGCAACCGGAAATATGAATATTGAAACATTTATCTCGGTAATCAGAGACGATAGTGAAATACTTGTAAATAACGGCGTTAATCCTGAAGACCTGCCCTTAATTGTAGATTATGTATTGATGAGCCTCAACAGGTGAATCAGGTTTAATCAAACGCTATCTGACTGGCAGAAAGGCATTACTATTCCCCTCCTTCTCACTGGTTGTTGACTGGCTACCACTGGAAATATCTCTGAAAGAGGTAACAGTGATAGTTCTGTCAGGATTATACTGGATAACGAACATGTTCTGGTTTTCAAAGCCATTATCTTTCACTACCCTGCTAAAACAGAAGTCATAGCTTGAGAGGGCTGGTCTGAAGTTATCATGCCTGTTATACAGTCCGTGACCATAACGCGCTGTTGCAGCAATAAAATAATATGCCATATCAAAACCCCTCCATGCAAAATTATCTTCATCAGGCTCTGTCCTGAATTTTTTATAATAGCTTCTTACAAATGATGCAACTTCTGGTCTGGAATAATCAATGTATTTCTCCGATGGGAATACCATTCTTAAATCATAAAGGTATTTAAGATCAATTGTCTCTATGCCGGTTTCCCGTATTTCTGACGATCCTGCAACGCGAATATTATACCGTCTTGACAGGGAATGGAGAATTGAAAGAGCCGCACTTACCTTTGGAAGGTCATTTGTGGCAATGATAATTACATTCTCCTTATCAGCCACCAGTTGGTTTTCAAAGGCAGCCGCATCGATATACTTATTTGTTTTTCTGAAAACTCTTCCTGAGAAATAGAATTCTTTGAAGCCTGTTGTATCGTTTTTCTCCCAGCAAGAACGGGTAAGCTTATTTCTGAAAGAAATAGTTCTGGGATCATACATCAGGGAATCAGAGTAGAGCAAAACAATATTAGAGTTAGAGAAGGAGGAGACATAAGAGGTAATAACGTTTTGTTCAACAACATATGACGGGCATATTTTAAACAGAGATGAATTTCCGTTAAGTATAGACTGGTCGCGTAAAGGCACTGGTGACACAACGGGGATATTACGCTCTGATGCAAAAGAGGCTGCCTGCTGAAGACTTTCAGAATAGACCGGACCAAGGATAAGGTCAACATCATCTATCTTTCCGGATTCAATAAGGCTCTGGACCTTAACAGTATCGCCTCCGGTATCATATACATCAAGTTCAACCTTAAGACCAATACTTCTCAGGCTATCAGCAGCAATGAGTATCCCCTCATACATCTCCATAAAAGGCATATCAAAATCAGATGAATCAGAATAGCCATATTGAGAATAATCATCTACATAAAAAGGAAGTAATACAGCTACTCTGACAGATCCGCGCAGTTTATCCAGAGAGGTATACTTTTCAGTGCTCTCCTCCTCAATAACGGGGATTGTGTCTGCAAGCTTCTCGAGATTACGGGCCTCAATAGCAGCAATGCTATGATCAGAGACAGAAACAGCAGGTTCATCTGCATTAACAGGTATAAGTACAAAATCACCCTCTTTAGGGAACAGAAGTCCTTTATTAGCCCTTTTAATATCACGTAATGAGACTTTATACTCTCGCGACAATGAAGAGAGTGTTTCACCTTTCTGAACCTTATGGTAAATATTTTTGCCATCAGATGTTCTCTGTTCATTAGCTGTCCGGCCTGCATCATTTGACACGGCAGCAGTTGTTACCTTCTGTTTTTCATCAGCAGAAACAGGTATAGCTATGCGTGTACCTACAGCAATCTCGTTAATATTTAATCCGGGATTGCTTTTTAAGATATCCTCTTCTTCAACCTTATATCTCCGTGACAATGAATAGATAGTCTCTCCTGCAAGAATATAATGGTATATCATTCCTTTTGAGATAACGTCAGCAGGCATACTCTGTGTACCTGATTCAGCTCCGGGTTTTACCGGAATTCTGAGAACCTCGCCTTCCCTGGTCCCGTTAACTGTTGATGGATTTGCCTTGTTCAATTCATCAACTGTGATGCCATAAGCCTTTGAAATGGAGAATGCAGTCTGTCCTTTAAGGACAGTATGACGATAATATGTTTTACCATCTACTACAACCTTTTCAGTTGATTTTGTCACCTGCACCTGGGCTTTGAGAGAAACAACAGGCAAAAACAGAAACATCAATAATACCGGTATATTATGCAGTCTTAACATTATGGTTATTGCATTGTTTACGGCAAAGGTAACATTTTAGATCAAACGCACCTAAGCCAAGTTATCCACACTGTCTGAATATTCACTCAGGGCCGCTGCAAATGAATCGCAACCATATCTGAACAATAACCCACAGGAATCTTCTGTTGTCGTATTGAAATGATACCGGGACAAAGCTTTTTCAGGCAGCAGAGACATAAACTCCTCCCTGATTACAGCATTATCTGATGATTGTATATAGCCCATACAAGACATTATACCTGAGAGCTGTTCCAGACACCCCT
>QKCK01000261.1 GCA_003245695.1 Bacteroidota bacterium
ACGCCACTCGGTTTTGCCGGATTCCGTGGCCTGAGTGTTGTTTTTAATGGAGCCTTTATCTTCAGCGATGTCAGGTTCGGAGACTCATCTGTTGAAAAAGACAGACCGATGCAGGGCCAGTCACCATACATTATTAATACAGGATTATTTTATCAGTCACTCTCTGATAAGTTATCGGTCACAATCACATATAACCGGATAGGTAAGAGAATTGTTGCTGTTGGTCAGGTTTTTCAGAATCATAATGAAGATATACCTGATATATACGAGATGCCTCGTGATTTGCTCAATCTTTCAGTATCAGCGCGGTTAACACAACAGATTGAAGTGTCAGGATATATTAAGGATATCTTGAACGAAGAGGCACGGTCGCAGCAATTCATTGAGATAGTATCTGAAGGAGTGAAGATAAAGAAGAGTCAGATTACAAAATCATATTATTCAGGCAGATATATTGGTCTGTCAGTGTCATTAAGATTCTAAAACATTTTTTAATAATAAAAGCTATGAATACAAAACTGAAATCTTTTTTCAAAATTGCCTTGGCTATTACGGCAATGGCTGCGCTCACTGGCTGCAATGATGATGTTGCTGTTACAGGTATCACTCTTGATAAGAACGACTACACAATGAGGGTAGGGGAGACGGTTCAGCTTGATCCGACAGTGATGCCTCTTGATGCCACAAACGATCTTGTTCTGTGGGAGTCAGAAAACAATAGTATTGCTGCTGTTGATGATGATGGCATGGTAACAGCTGTTGGAGAAGGTGAGGTGAAGATTATAAGTATTACTGACGACGGGGGATTTGCTGACACATGCAAGGTGATAGTAAAACCGGCATCAGGATCAATAGTTACTGTCACCGGAGAGATATCTTCTGATGTAACATGGGAGAATGAATATACATATCTGCTTTCCGGCTTTGTTTATGTCACCGAAGGTGCAACACTGACTATCGAAGAGGGAACAGTTATTAAGGGAGATAAAAGCACCAAAGCAACACTCATCATCGAGAGAGGTGGTATGATTATGGCAGAAGGGACTGCGGAAAAGCCAATTGTCTTTACTTCAAACCTGCCTGCCGGATCACGTAGCTATGGCGACTGGGGAGGTGTCATCCTGTGTGGTAAGGCACGCGTAAATACCACCTCGGGTGAATCAAAGATTGAAGGTGGCCCACGTAGCTATTTTGGCGGGACAGATGATAATGACAATTCGGGTGTGCTGAAATATGTTCGTATTGAGTTCGCTGGTGTTGAGTATGCAACAGATAATGAGATAAATGGATTGACTCTTGGAGGTGTTGGTAATGGGACTACCATAGAGCACATACAGGTATCATATTGTGGCGATGATTCATATGAGTGGTTTGGCGGAACGGTTAATGCTAAATATCTTGTTGCCTTCAGGGGTTGGGATGATGAATTTGATACTGACTTTGGCTTCAGCGGACATCTGCAGTTTCTTGTGGGCCTCAGAGACCCAAATGTGGCAGATAAGTCAAAATCAAACGGCTTTGAATCTGATAATGATGCCTCAGGCTCCTCAAATGAGCCTTACACAAGCCCTGTATTTTCAAATGTCAGTCTCTTCGGTCCGTACACCACACTTTCAGATGTTGTTGACCCTACAGGAGGTAACGGCACTTTCCAGTGCGCTATGCATCTTAGAAGAAACACCAGATTAAAAGTATATAACTCAGTCTTTGCTGGTTGGCCTCAGGGACTGTTTATTGAGAACGGAGGCAAAGGTGATGCTCAGGGTAATGCTACCAATGGCGATCTCGTTGTCAAAAACTGTATTATAGCTGGTTCTTATACCTCTGTTTGCAAGGAAGACCCTACCACATCTGCAGGTTTTGTAAATGACTATTTCACACGCACCGGTGGCCAGAACAGTTCGCTCACAAATAATAGTGAACTGGGACTTGTCTCCCCCTTTAATCTTACCTCCCCTGTTTTTACCGCCGAATCGGGGAGCATGCTTCTCACTGGTGCATCCTTTTCTGATACTCCGTTTACTGACTCCTTCTTCAACACTACAGTCAGTTTCATAGGAGCTTTTGGAACAACAGACTGGACATCCGGATGGTGCAACTGGAATCCCCAGGGCACCGAATATTAGTCCGTTTGATGGTTTGACAACCCGGTTTTTCCTTCAGCAGAGATGCCTCCGGAGCATCTCTGTTTTTTTATCTGGCTGAGACACCGGTGGGATGTCCACGGCTGGTGCGAACCCGGGTCACAGCAGTTATATGTAAACAAAAAAGGCTTCTTTAAGAGAAGCCTTCCTTTTGTATATGAATATCTTAGAATAATTTTTCTTTGATACGTGCTTTTTTACCTGTGAGATTGCGTAGATAGAAGATTCTGGCTCTGCGAACCTTACCATATTTATTCACCTCAATCTTGTCGATAAAGGGAGAAGCAATAGGGAAAATCCTTTCTACCCCTATGTTTCCTGATATTTTTCTTACAGTAAAAGTTTCAGTATTTCCTGAACCTGACCTCTGGATAACAACACCACGGTACTGCTGTATTCTTTCCTTGTTACCTTCTTTAATCTTATAGTGAACTGTTATCGTGTCACCGGCTTTGAATTTCGGGTACTCCGAATTTACAGCAAACTCTTTCTCAACAATATTCATTAAGTTCATCGCGCGAAAATTTGTGTTCTCAACTTATTCTAAAATCGGTCGCAAACTTACAAAAAATATTTATATTAATTGCAATATCTGCGACCATATTTGACACAATTTCTTATTATTTCACTTTGAGCTTATCACCAGTATCTTCTGCAATACGGCGATACCATTGCTGTGAATAACCAGGTTGTTTCAGCTTC
>QKCK01000120.1 GCA_003245695.1 Bacteroidota bacterium
AGAATAATTATACATTTTTTATAATTTTATAGGGATGAAACTACCCTGCTGTGAAGATCTGTATACTTAACGGTAATCCGACAACAGAAAACCCAGGCTTTGATGAAGCCGTTTCTGAACTCGAAAATGGTCTGAAATCAACCGGACATTTGACTGAAACTTTCCTTCTCAGAGATTTATGTATCAGATACTGTGAGGGTTGTTATAATTGCTGGGAAAAGACTCCGGGTAAATGTTTCTTTTCTGATGACACAGCATATATTCGAGCTTCATATATCAGTTCTGAGTTTGTGATTATGGCCTCGCCCATAATAAACGGCTTTACAAGCCATATTCTCAAAAAAGCAATTGACAAACTTATACCACTGCTGCACCAGCACTTCAATATGAATGATCAGGAACATGGCTCAAAAGGAAGGTATGTCGTCTCTCCCCGGATGGGGCTGTTTGTTGAGAAGTCTGTTGATACTGATGAAGACGATATGAACCTGATAAGAGAGATATACTGCCGGAATGCTATAAGTCTTAAATCATCGGTGAAGTTTGTCCTTACTACAAATGAATCTGTTGAAAGAATTATCAAAGAAATAAACTGTTGCTGAGAAAACTGATTTTCGCTTGTATAGAATAACCTTGATGGTGATAAAAGGACGAAAGAAAAATGGCAGGATTTTTCATGAGAAATCCTGCCATTTAATATTAATCATACGAACAGGTTCAATCCTGCTCCCTCAGTTTTTTCCAGGTATGTTGCGACACCCCCTGTCTGAACCCCATCAATCAGCTCTTCTGCCTTTATTCCCATAACTTCCATAGACATCTGACATGCGACAAGCTCTATCCCATTTTCAATAGCAGTCTTTATCATTGCCTCAAGAGAATCAACATTCTTTTTTCTCATGGTCAAACGCATCATCCTGCGGCCAATACCTGCCATATTCATTTTTGACAACCCCAGCTTCTTACTTGAGGCAGGCATTAACAGGCTGAATAGGCTGCTTATGAAATCTTTTCTGATTGGTGTATCTGTTTTTTTCTTTATGACATTAAGTCCCCAGAAGGTGAAGAACAGTGTTACTTTCTTTCCTGTTGCTGCTGCTCCATTGGCGATAACAAATGCAGCTAAAGCTTTATCAAGAGAATCACTGAAACAGACTATTGTCGCATTCTCCCCATTGCTCTTTGAGGTGCTCCTTGGTACCTGTTCTCCCTTCTGAACAATGGCGGTTATCTCACCAGCATCCTGTGTCAGTTCCAGAAGATGATTGCCTGTTACATTAGTCCATGCTTTAACATCTTTATAGAAACCGGCATCAGAAGCTTTAATTCTTATTGTTTCACCCGAAGACAACTGATCTACTGTCTGCTTGAGTTTCAGAATCGGCCCGGGACACTGGAGCCCACAGGCATTAACTTCTTTGAGTGAACCCGCTTCATAAGGTTTGATCCTCTCTTTTTCTTTATTGACCTGATATATATGATCATCGTTGCCTATATAGTCATTGGCAAAAATGTCTTCGTTGCTCTGCTTCTGGCTGGCTGTCTCAAAGGTTTTTAGTCCCCCTGACAGATTATACAGGTTGGTAAAACCGTGCTGGAAAAGGATCCTGTAGGCTACATGAGCCCTAAGCCCTACACCACAAAAAACAATAATTTTCTTGTTGCCGGGGATCTCATCCAGGTGATCCCTTATCTCATCAAGAGGTATATTGACAGCTCCTTCAATTGTGCCAAGCATAAATTCATCACGTGTCCTTACATCGATGAGATACATCTCATCGGACGAGCTCCTTGAGATCTCACGCCATGAAACTATCTTTGTTGTACCATCAAGTATATTCTCAGCAACCATACCTGCTATGTTCACAGGATCTTTGGCTGAAGAGAATGGAGGAGCATAAGCATGCTCAATCTCTGCAAGATCATGAACCGTGGCCTTTGTCCTGATGGCTTCTGCCAAAAGGTCTATTCTTTTATCAACACCCTTGAAACCAACAATCTGTGCTCCAAGCAGGCGACCATCAACAGGAGAGAATATGATCTTAACAGACATGGGCAATGCCCCCGGGTAATACCCTGCATGTGATGATGAGTGTGTTATTGAACTTATATGATCAATATTCAGTTTTGATAACTGTTTGCCTGATACTCCTGTGGCTGCAACAGTGATGTCAAAAACTTTTGCAATTGCTGTATTGATTGCACCTTTATACTTCTTTTTATTTCCTCTTACAATGTTGTCGGCTACAATCCTGCCCTGCTTATTCGCCGGCCCTGCAAGATAAGTGATCATATTGGTGCCTGTAACAGGATTCGTAAATTCTATTGCATCACCTAATGCGTAAATATCTCTGTCCGAGGTCTGAAGATGTTCGTCTACAATAATGCCTCCTGTTTCTCCAATTGCAAGCCCTGCTTCTCTCGCAAGCCGGCTGTCGGGTCTTACTCCTATTGACAGAATTACAAGATCTGCTTTAATGGTTTTTGTTGAATCAAGTTTCACTGTTATACTCTCACCTTCCCTTGAGAATGAAGAAACAGCTGTCTTAAGATAAAACTCTACATTTTTCGTTTTAAGATGCTGATGTACAAGCGCAGCCATTGAATAGTCAAGCGGTGTCATGACCTGTTCAGCCATCTCAATTATTGTAACCTTTATTCCACACTGATGAAGATTTTCAGCCATCTCAAGCCCGATGAATCCGGCTCCGACAACGACCACGTGCCGTGGATTTTTCTCTTCAATATACTTCTTTATTTTGTCGGTATCAGGCACATTCCGTAATGTGAAAATACCTTCCTGATTAATGCCGGGTAATGGCGGCCTTACAGGCT
>QKCK01000173.1 GCA_003245695.1 Bacteroidota bacterium
AGAGCCTGTGCCTATGCATCGGCAGGGGTTACCCTACCAACCCGGCGGCTGAGTGGTATGTAAAACTGTTACTGCTGTCTCTCCCTGATAGTCTGCCGGGTTATCTTACCCCACTCTTTGAGCAGATCGTCACTCCATTTTCCATAAGAAGAGGCCCTTGGAAGTATCATTGAGCACGACTCGTCTTTGTCAGAGACAGACCATGCAACCCAGCTGATGCTCTTCTCCTCCATCCAGCTGACATATCTGTTCCACTCAGCCTGGTCAACAGGGCCGTTGCCGGAAGCCTCCACCGCTGCACACTCGGAGACGAAGACAGGTATCCCCTGTCTGATAGCATCATCAACACGTTCACGTAACCAGCTCTTATGTGTGCCGGCATAGAAATGCATCGTATACATAATGTTAGGTCTGCCACCGATGGGGTTAGCAGCAACAGCATCAAGGTCCTGGTCCCAGTGCGGTGAACCTACAAGAATAATGTTATCGCTGTCAATGGCTCTTATCACATCAATAACCTGCTCTGAATATTCCTTCACCTCCTCCCATGTGAAGTAATCAGGCTCGTTCCATATCTCATAGATAACATTCGGATAATCACCATATTTCTCTGCCATCATCGTGAAGAAGGCTTTTGCCTCCTCTGTGTGTTTCTTATGACTGTGGAAGTCAATAATAACATATACCCCTTCCCTGATTGCGCCTCTGACAACATTATCGACACACTGCAGCGCAAACTCAGGGTTATCGAGGTAGTTATCCTCTATGGCCACACCCATGGCAGCCCTCACCACACTGCATTTCCAGTCGCTGACAAGCCAGCCTACAGCCTTCCTGTTATAAAAACGCGGCCACAGGTTGTGCCACCCGAAACTCACACCACGAAGAACGACAGCCTCGTCCCGCTCATTGACAAGCTGCGTTCCCGTCACCTTCAACTGTCCGTTATCAGCCACCGGCGTATGCCGGGTCCGGTCACAGGAGCAAAGAACCACGCCTGCCAGAACAAGAAGCATTATAACCTTTATTGCTTTCATCTTATTTTACCATTTACTAACCTTTGCCTTTATTATCACAGATCTCTAATTTCGTCATTTTTTTATTAATAACGACTTGTCAGTAACACATCCCTGCGTTACATACAGATACAGGATGAACAGACCTGCGACAATGTCCCTTGTTAATTCTTCGTGCTTTCCGGCATTTACTGGTATGGATTTTGGTTATAAAATAAGAATAAGAGCCGTTTTTACAATTACCTGCAACAGTGATACTTTCCATTAAGCCAGATAAACCAGAATTACGATATACCTTTACTGTCTTGCTGTTCCTTATTGCAATCTTTGCTTCTGGGCAGGAGAATAACAGAAGATCCGGCATAAGAATTGAGGGTGCTACAACAGATGAAAACGGATTAATAGTCCCCCGGACCGGCATTTACTCCTTCAGGCTTCAGAAAGGTTATTCCAGTGATAGCCTTGGAGTCTTTTCCATAAACAGCGTCGCCGGTGACACTATCATATTCATATCTCCCGGATACAAGCCAACAATTCTTACCCTGCCCTCAGAGTCATCTTTCAATGCATATACTGCAGAGGTACACATGGTAAAAGATACCATAGCAATAGACGAGGTTGTTATACTGCCGTTTAAGACATACCATGAGTTTAAGAATGCCATTGCCAGTGAAAACACAGTCACGCCGGAGACTGAGAACATGAACTACAACCTCAGCCTGGTAAAGCGTCAGCTATATGACCGGCTGATTGCTACCCCAGGTGAAGGATACCGGTTTGCCTTCAGACAGATATCAAATGACTGCTATACCAAAGGGCAACTGCATTAGCCCGTGATAATACTTTACACTGAAGTGTCATTATCTGGTAGCTGTGGCCAGAGGTGAGGAGTAAATAATAGAGAAATACGTCTTTACCGGGGTTTTCCTCCCTGCGGTCGGAAGGACGGCGTGGAGCCGTCATATCAGACCCTGCGACACTGCAATGGCCGAACATCCTTCCGAACGCAACATACTGTTGCAGGGACATGTCCTTCCGAACGCAACGCAGTGGAGTGAGGAAGCTCCCGGCCCGGCAGAAACCCGGTAACAAACCACCACGAACCTAAATACCATAGATATTGCATTGTAGTATCTCTGTATCAGAAACAGAAACACTAACTTTGGGTAATGCATTTCTTTGTTCGTGCTCCTTAATGAAACCAGGCTACAGATGAGCAGGAAGGGTTATGTCTATATTATGACCAATAAACACAAAACCACCTTATATATTGGTGTTACAAACAACTTGTGCAGGAGAATCGGTGAACACAAATGCCACATTAACAAAGGCTCTTTTACAGCACGATACAATATTGAGTTTTGCATTTATTTTGAGGTGTATCCACGCTTTTACCAGGCTATAGCCCGTGAAAAGCAGTTGAAGAAATGGAATCGTATGAAGAAGGAGGCACTGATAAACAGCAGGAACCCGCAATGGGAAGAGCTGGTGACAGTGGATGGCTTTGCCAGAAATAGCATATATCTTTGAGGGATGAAATTACTCTTACGAACGCTCCCGGAGATGATAAAAAAGCTGACTCTGTTTATTATTGCGACCATCGTTCTGGTATGGCTGAATCCGGCTTCGGCTCAGCCGTATGCATATACTGTCATTGCTAACCCCGGGGAAGACGCTTCGACAGAGATACGCCTCAACTGGCACACTGATCAGGGCAGTGGCAATTCATATGTTATGTTTACGAAGAAGAGAGACAAACACTGGAGAAAAGCTATCACCGTTCAGGCTGACCAGGCCTTAT
>QKCK01000022.1 GCA_003245695.1 Bacteroidota bacterium
GATTATGAATAAAGATATGACCGAGAGCTGCCTTATCATACGGAGGATTTAACAAAACAGGGGTATTGTTCTTACCCAGAGCAGGATTCACAATCAATGTAGTATGAATAGAAAAAACCACATTCACAGAATTTGGAATATTCTCCACCCCATAGTTTCTGTTCGGATCCTGAACCACAATCTTGTAAACACCAGGCCCCGGGTAGGTATGAGTAGAGGTATAGACATTCTTTTTATAATAATTCGGGAGTATGGTTTTGCTGTTTCTTCTTACTAGCGAGGATGTGTTATCACCCCATTCGACAGTCAGTGAATCTCTGTCAGCCAGACTCTGGGTATAAGTAAATGTAGTCACTGTCACTTCGTAGGTAAGAGCTGAAAGCTGACGATAGGTAATCTCACCTGCCCTGTTATGTGTTGCAGAGGCAGATAGAAATGAAAATGATGCCAGAATCAATGCAAATATCTTTTTTATCATCTTCGACCGTATTATTTCAAGTTAAAAACCCTTACAGTATCTTCAGGAGTCAGTTTAAAACCCTCCTCCACATCCATACACCTGAACATTATCATATTGGACTGATCATCGTATAACCTGACGTTTATTGAATTTGAAACCGATACTGTATTTATATCTCCGGCATACTCTGCCTTCATGGAAAATCTATGCTCAATACCGTCAGACTCAATATTAATGAGCCTAATCTGCAGAGGTATGTCGTTTACTGACAGTGAAATCCTCTTTGAGAGCCATAATTGAAAATCTCTCTGATCCGATACCGTAACATCACCTTCCGTCCTCTGCTCTATCGTCATGTCCCTCTGCATGTCATCACTGTAAACCTTTACAAAGAGATTAAAAGCTTTATCCTTTTCATTGAAATCTATTCCTGTTAAAGATACATGAACAGGATGTAAAAAAACAAAAAGGAGCAGTATAAAAGCTGTTGTTTTCATCACATTTCAACACCTTAATGCCACAAAAATCACGCCATAAGGTCCTGCTCACTTATTCTAACCCTGGCTTTCAGATATTCGACTGTGCCAACCTCAATAAAAGAAAAGCCTGTTCCACCTGAGAAGTTACCAGCCAATACAACAACAATATCCTGATCCTTAAGATCATGTGTTTTCAGAAGGTCAACCAGAGATACATGAATAAACTCGTCAACCGAATCAGTTCTCTCCATAAAAGTAGGCATTGCGCCGTATGAAAGCGCCAGCTCTCTCATTGTCCGGTGTGAATAGCACTGACAGATAATAGGGTTAGCCCCCCTGAAGGAAGCCATGTTTCTTATTGCAGTACCCCAAACTGTGTCAGCAATGATAGCTTTGGCGCCAATCCTGACAGAAGTTTTCACTGCTACCTTTGCAAGATAGGCAGAGACAGCACCTGAAAGGTTTCCGGAAGGCATCTCAATGTACCTCTCTTTGTTATCTTCTGCCTCACGTGCTATTGTAGTCATGGTTCTTACAGCCTCAACAGGATATTTGCCGGAGGCTGTCTCACCACTAAGCATCAAGGCATCAGTCTGACTATAGACCGCATTTGCAACATCACTTACCTCGGCCCTTGTAGGCCTTGGATTGTTTATCATTGAATGAAGCATCTGGGTAGCAACAATTACCGGCTTGCGCATCTCAATACAGCGAGAGATTATCATACGTTGTATCCCAGGTATCTTTTCATATGGCACCTCAATAGCAAGGTCTCCTCTGGCAACCATGATGCCATAGGAATGTTCCATTATCTCATCCAGATTATCAACACCCTGCTGATTCTCTATCTTTGAGATTATCTTAATCTGACTCTTCCGTTCGTCAAGAAGTGCCTGCACCTCCATGATGTCTTTCTTTGAACGGACGAAGGAATGAGCGATAAAATCTATCTCAAACTTCACTGCAAGGTCAATAAACATCTTATCACGGTCACTTACAGAAGGCAGACTTATCCTCACCTGAGGTATGTTCACGGTTTTCCGCGACCCGAGCCTGCCATCATTTTCCATTCTGCCTTTCAGAAAGTCAACTCCCTTTTCAAGTATTCTTATCTCCAGTTCGCCGTCATCGATAAGTATTACTGACCCGGCAGGAATATCACGTGCAATATGCTCATAATTGACATTTATCTCCTCCGCAGTGGTCTTCTCATTTACCTTACCCGAAATACGAACTGTCTGACCCTTAAGGAATGAGATTGGCTCATCACATATTGTTGTTCGTATCTCAGGCCCTTTGGTGTCAAGCAATATTGCAATCTTGTCAGAAACTGCCCTGACATTTGTTATTATCTTCTCAGTGCCTTCAGGTGTCTGATGTGCTGAGTTTATTCTTACCACATCCATCCCTGCATCATACATCTCCTTAAGAAATGAAGGTTCACAGTTTTTGTCAGAGATTGTTGCTACTATCTTTGTTCTTTTCCTGTCAAGACTCTTCAGGTTTTCCATATTATCCTCTCTTTACAATATTAATCAGTGCCTCTGTTGCAAGCCTGTAACCATCAAGGCCAAATCCCATCACAGTACCCCGGCATACCCTCCCTGTGATGCTTTTATGTCTGTACTCTTCACGTGACAGAAGATTGGAAATATGTACCTCAACCACTGGTTTGCTTATGGCCGAAATAGCATCAGCAATGGCAACAGAAGTATGGGTATATCCCCCACCATTAAGTATTATGCCATCACTTTTATCGCCTGAGTCTTGTATCAGTGTCACAAGTTCACCCTCAATATTTGACTGTGCATATCCGAATTCAATATCCTGGTACTGACTCCTGAGAGTCTTCAGGTATGATTCAAAGCTCTGGTCTCCATATATACCCGGCTCACGCTTTCCAAGCATATTCAGGTTTGGTCCGTTAATTATCTGTATCTTCATGTTTATTATTAAAGCAACAATTGCCGCATTATAGTGCAAAAATAACTAAATGGCTTTAATATATTCTGTCATTAACTGGAAAAGGTGAAGTCTCCTGAATGGATGCTGCAAAAATTCTCACACTGGTAATATTTTATCTCAAAGCGAATTATTTTATCTCCAGTCATTGATCAATATTTTTTAAATTAGCTCTTTCATAACCCTATCATCTTTTTGACAGGGAGAAAAACAGTTTTCTGAATAAAACCTGGAGCAGATGTCATTAAGCTGGAAGGAAGCAGAACACAACTTCATAAGTTTTCTAAAGATAGAGAAGTCACTTTCACTGAATAGTGTAGAGGCATATCTCAACGATGTCACAAAGCTTCGTGATTACCTCTCAGAAAAGAGGCCTGGTCTCATGCCTGCAGAGGTCAGGTATGATGATATTCGGGCTTTTATTGTAGACTCATTTGCCGACAGTGCCAGGACCCAGGCAAGAATGATTTCAGGGATAAGGGCTTTCTTCAGATTTTTGTCTATTGAAGGGGAAATAAAAGATAACCCGGCGACGCTTCTTGAAAGCCCAAAGCTGGGACTAAAACTACCACAGGTTCTCTCACTTGAAGAGATAGATCGTATTATTGATTCTATAGATCTCAGCAAACCAGAGGGACATCGTAACAGGGCAATTATTGAGACCCTCTATAGTTGCGGACTTCGTGTTTCTGAGCTTATCAACCTCAGAATGACCGATATTCATCGCAAGGAGGGTTACATTATGGTCACTGGCAAGGGTAATAAACAGAGACTCGTTCCTGTGGGTACTAAGGCATTAAAAGAGATAGACCATTATCTTGAAAAGAGACGCCATCTGCCTCAGACAGCTGATCAGAATGTACTGTTTCTTAACCGTAACGGATACCAGTTAACCCGTGTAATGGTTTTTACAATAATAAAAAGGTTAGCCACAACGGCCGGTATAAAGAAAAAGATATCACCACATACCTTCAGGCATTCGTTTGCAACCCATCTGGTTGAGAGAGGAGCAGATCTGAGGGCAGTACAGGAGATGCTCGGACATGAGTCTATAACAACAACAGAAATATACACACATCTTGACAGGGGTTATCTTAGGGAGACACTTAACAGCTTTCACCCCAGGTCAGAAAAAAAAATCACAAAATAAAATTTATGGCACAACTGATTAAAGCACCTGCGAAGATTGAAGCAGCAGGCACAATAGGAAAGATCATCAATGAGCATGTCGGAAGGGTAAATACCGGAACGGAAAGCGTAAGTATTGCAATTATGACCTCACCTGCCGGATGGGAAGAGCCTGGACAGAGACCCGAGTTTGATGAGTATTCAGTAGTTCTTAAAGGCAGGCTGAGAGCAGAAGGAGCTGACGGAGTAATTGAAGCAGAAGCGGGAGAGACAATAATTGCACCCCGGGGTGAATGGGTCAGATACAGCACTCCGTATGAGGGAGGTGCCCAATATATTGCTGTCTGCACACCAGCATTTGCTCCAGGGACAGTCCATCGCGATGAGTAGAAATTAATAAGGTTAACCATCGGTTATAATGATGTTGAAAAAGCTTTTTTAAAGTATTGGTTTTTGTTTTATTTTTGCGTCTCATACAAAATAGGCTTTTAAATCATTGTAAAAAGATAAACTATGTCAAAAATTAAACGTGTTTACACCTTCGGAAATAAAAGTGCTGAAGGAAAAGCAGATATGAAAAATCTGCTTGGCGGGAAAGGCGCCAATCTTGCGGAGATGTGTCTCCTCGGTTTACCGGTACCTGCAGGTTTTACTATTACTACTGATGTTTGTACAGAGTATTATGAAAATAACTGTCAGTTACCGTCAGAACTGATGCCTGAGGTATGGGAAGCTATGAAGAAGGCTGAAGATGCTATGGGAATGAAATATGGCGATAAGGAGAATGCACTTCTTGTTTCCTGCAGGTCAGGTGCCCGCAGTTCAATGCCAGGCATGATGGATACCGTCCTTAATGTAGGTCTATGCTCTGATACAATCCCAGGTCTGATAAAGAAGACAAACAATCCTCGTTTTGTATGGGATTCATACCGCCGTCTTATCATGATGTATGCTGATGTTGTGATGGAGAAGGCTGAAGGTATTGAACCTGCTGACGGCAAAGGAATCCGCAAGCAGCTTGATGAGATGCTTGACAGTTTTAAGCATGGTAAGGGCTATAAGTCTGATACTGACCTTTCAGCTGACGATCTGAAATTCCTGGCTGAAGAATTCAAGAAAAAGGTAAAACAGTCGTTGGGCTCAGATTTCCCTGATGATGCACGTCTCCAGCTGGAGGGTGGTATCAAGGCAGTGTTCAAGAGCTGGAATGGCAAGAAAGCAATCTCATACCGTCGTATAGAGGGTATACCTGATAGCTGGGGAACTGCTGTCAATGTACAGGCAATGGTATTTGGAAACATGGGTGACTCATCAGCTACCGGTGTAGCTTTCACACGTAACCCGGCTACAGGTGAGAATCTGTTCTATGGTGAATGGCTTGTAAATGCTCAGGGAGAAGATGTTGTTGCTGGTATCCGTACCCCCAACCCTCTCAATGATGCAACAAAGAATGAACAGAACAAGCACCTCCATTCGATGCAGGAGTCAATGCCTTCTACATACAAGGAGCTTAGCAATATCCGCGACATCCTTGAGAAGGCCTACAAAGATATGCTTGATATTGAGTTTACAATTCAGGAAGGAAAGCTATATATGCTTCAGTGCCGTGTTGGAAAACGCACAGGTACTGCTGCTGTAAACATGGCAATGGAGATGCTTTCAGAAGGCCTCATTGACGAGAAGAGTGCTGTCCTGCGTGTTGATCCTGCACAGCTTGACGAACTACTTCATCCTATATGTGACCCTGCTGAAGAGAAGAAAGTCAGTGCCGTTGTTAAAGGTCTTCCTGCTGGCCCTGGTGCTGCAGTAGGCAAAATAGTCTTTACAGCTGAGGACGCTGTTGCATGGTTCCGTAAAGGTGAGAAGGTAATACTTGTACGTGAAGAGACCAACCCTGAAGATGTTGAAGGTATGCGCGCTGCAGAAGGCATTCTTACTGCACGTGGTGGTATGACGTCACATGCTGCTCTTGTTGCCCGTGGATGGGGAAAATGCTGCATTGTTGGTGCTGGCGCTCTTCATGTTGACGTCGAGGGCAAAAAGGCAAAGATTGCAGGTACAAATATCGAGTTTAACGAAGGTGACCTCCTGACTCTTAACGGAACAAAAGGTAATGTATATGCTGGCGAACTGAAACTGATGGATGCTTCTGAAAATCCAAAATTCCAGCAGTTCATGAAACTCGTTGACAATTATCGTACAATGGGTGTAAGAACCAACGCTGACACACCTGATGATGCTATTGCAGCAAGGGAATTTGGTGCTGAAGGTATCGGACTGTTCCGTACAGAGCATATGTTCTATGGCAAAGGTGCAGAAGAACCACTCTTCCTACTTCGTAAGATGATCCTCAGTGCCACAGAAAAAGAGCGCCGCACTGCTCTTGATGAGCTCTTTAGTTATACTAAAAAGAACATGAAAGACACTCTTCTGGCAATGGATACTCTCGCAGTGACATTCCGTCTGCTTGACCCACCACTCCATGAATTCGTTCCACAGGGTGCTGAGAAACAGGCTGAGCTGGCAAAAGCTCTTGGCATCACACCAGAAGCTGTTGCTAAACGCGGTGAAGGTCTTCATGAGTCTAACCCAATGATGGGACATCGCGGTGTCCGTCTGGGCGTAACTTATCCTGAGATATCAGAGATGCAGATACGCGCTATCTTTGAAGCAACAGTTGAACTGATGAAGGAAGGCAAACAGCCTCATCCTGAAATCATGGTTCCTGTAACATGCGACGTATCTGAGCTTGACTTCACAAAAAAGATAGTCGACAGGGTATATGCTGAAGTATGCAAGAAGAACTCCATCGATAAGATTGACTATAAATACGGAACAATGATTGAGATACCTCGTGCAACTCTCCTTGCTGACCGTATGGCTAAAACAGCTCAGTTCTTCTCATTCGGTACCAATGACCTCACACAGATGACCTTCGGATTCAGTCGTGATGATATAGGTGGGTTCATGAATGCATATCTGGACAAAAAGATGCTTGCAGCCGATCCATTCCAGACAATTGATCAGGATGGTGTTGGACAGCTTATTACAATGGCTGTGCAGAAAGGCCGCGCAACACGTCCGGAACTTAAGGTTGGTATATGTGGTGAACAGGGCGGTGATCCTGCATCAGTTGAGTTCTGCTTCAAAAACGGACTCACTTATGTAAGCTGTTCTCCTTTCAGGGTACCTATTGCCCGCCTTGCTGCAGCACAGGCTGCCATTAAATTCGGCAAATAAAAAGTCTCTATAAAAAAAAGGGTACTTTTCAGTACCCTTTTTTTTATCTTGCCAGCACCCATCGTGCTGCCTTGGTTGTTACTCTGCCACCCCTTTCAGGCTTAATGTCAAGCCTAATAATATATATGCCGTCAGGCAGATATGATGCAGGCACCCAGGGTATCTCATTTACACCTGTCTCAAGCTCAGCATTGAATATCTCAGCTACTTTTCGTCCATCAAGGCCGTAAAGACTTATTGTGACAAACGAATCCAGGGAAAGATTAAACCTGATCTTTCCATTATTCACCAACGGATTTGGACTGATAATCAAATCTATATCATCAGCATACTGATCCTCTATACCTGTTGGGATAAATGTTGTTCCGTTATCAAAATAGAGTGTTCCAGATGTTTCACCTATTCCCGTCTGCCTGATAACAGTGCTGTGGAAGAGAATGTCACCAGAGGCTCCTATGCTTGTAAATGGGATTGACTTAAACTCCCAACCGGCCCAGTCGATGGTGTCAACTTTTACAATCTGGTTTGTAGAGCCGTTTGAATAGAACCAATATTCAAGAAGATTATTACTAAGGTCACCAAAGACCCATATTCCAAATGAGGAGGCGGCATCACTGCCAATGGATGGCTTTGAGGTATCAAAGACGCGGCATACTCCGCTGGTGCCTGTGAAAACATAATTGAGTCTTCCGGAATAAGACCCGGCATGTTTAACCTCAGAAGAAGCAGTAAAAGTGGTTAGAGATCCGCTTGTTCCTGTTGTACTTCCACTTGATTCGGGATCCCAGAACTTAGTTATGTCTTCATATGATTCTACCACTGTCCCTGTTGGATAAGGCGAGATGTGAGTGGTGAAACTATATTCAGTATCCTCACCCAGAGTCAATCCGGTTCCATCAGAAACGCCGGCACCAAGGAATAATCGATATTGAGCGTCAAGTGATAATGGCTGCTCAAGCTCAAAGAAGTAGACCCCCTTGCCACCTGAAGAAATAAATCCTTCATTTTTCTTGGCCAGGGCCTCACCACTACTATTCAATACATTTATTTCTGCAGAAGCAATAGTTTCATTCAGAGGTGCATCAAAACAGACCCTCATCTGAGGATAAAGTGAAACAGCACTTCGGCCATCAGTAGGATAAGTCTTTTCTACCTTAAGGTTCTGCCGGCTGAATGTCACAAAACTATAAACCTTTTCCTGATCCAATGAGACCTTCCATTTTGAACAGGCCCTGGTTCCAAGGGTAAAGGTATAATTTGTCTTTGAGGCGTATCCTGCTAAAGGCTTAACAACAAGCACTTTATACTCGCCATCCCATGTATATGTCATGTCAACTGAAGGTACCAGCTGCAGTGCCTTCTTAACTGAATCAGGGTTCATAGGCAGACTGAAACTGAAAGTAAAAGCCTGATTAAACAGGGTGCTGTCAGTCTGTTCCGGACCAAAGCTTACAAGCTGCGGTACTTTTAAAGTATCATACTGCATATAAAAATCAGCCAGTGTTGATGTGTTGGCTGTTACTTCAACAATAAGGGAGTCTCTGTAATAATCAGCTAGACCATCAAAATAGATCTTATATGTTCCCGGAGTGACTGAGTCATAAAAGAAAAACCCGTTGTTCAGGTTATCGACATTATATATCTTGTCGCCCGGAGTGAGAGTTACCTTTACTCCGTTTAGAGGCATTTTCTGATCCCTGGTACCCGGCTTGAAATACCACGATGGTGTCAGGAGGGTATCTCTGACAACACCCGCAATAACACCATACTGAGAGGGATTGATATTATAATACTGCAAAAAGGAACGCAGCAAAGCCCACGATTCATGATGAAGAAAATCCTCATTGCGCATACGCCATGACTCAGAAATATAGTCATGAAATGAGCCCTCGGATAGTACTCCGGGCATATTCAGAGTCCTGAGTACACCCAGACCCACCTGATCACCCCAATCAGGGTAGAAAGTCCAGTCGCCCTTTACATACTGGGAACTGTTGGTCCAGCAATTCCCCTTTTCATATAACTTCTGCCATATAATCGTAGCCATTGTCTTGGCTCCTGCAAAGACCGGTGCGTTATCGTACCCCCTGAATAATGTCAGAGGCTGGTTTGAGGTACCGGCATAACCATTACTGTGTATTGAGAGGAAAAAGTCGACATTGGCTGAATTAGCCATCTCATCAATAACTGAAAGGGCAAGGTCATCATCAGTTGTATTTGTGGTTCTTGACATATAAACCGTAGCATTCAGATTCATAAGTAACTGTCTGAGATATAACCCTTTTACAAGATTACCCTCCGACTCCCAGAAATCTGTGGCGATAATATGTCTGTCATTAGAATCATAGCCTCCATGGCCCGGGTTAACAAAAATCTTGTATCCTGACAGATCTGCCTGGGAAAAGAGTGATGAAACCGATAATAATGAAAGTATAAGGCATATAAAAAGTTTTCGCTGTATCATGGGGAATTTACTTTAGCTTGATCTTCATAATAAATAACTCTCCACCTGGTGTTCTGAAGGCAATTCTTTTACCATCAGCAAAGGGCCAGGGGTACATCTCACTCCTTTTAGTTGTCTGGGTAACAGTAGTGGTCTTCCCTGTAATCAGAGAAAACGCAACAATATCTGACGACAGCACCTGGTGGCCATCGTCAATATCATTCATGCCAATAATTATCTCATTATTAAGCCATTTAGGGGCATTTATCTTTCCTGCCACGCCAATAACATTGCCATCAAGATCGCTCACGAAGGTTCCCTTACCTACGATATAATAAACCATCTTACTTCTGTCAGGAGATAAGGAAGCCCATAAGTAACTGCCCTCACCTGAAGGCTTCAGTTCCTTTGCCGAACCATTCCGGTAAAGAACAGGAACCATTTCATTCATTATCAGATAGGTCTCTGATACCGTGCTTTTTAAAAGATTATCACCAAGACCTTTGGAAAGATGATTCCCTGCAACAGAATAAACAATGGTGTTACCTGTTGTAGAAAACTGTGAAAGATTCCGTGATCTTTGCTCCAGGATAGTGGTTACCCCTGTACCCAGATCAATCTTTTTCAAAGATGAATAGCGCATCTTTTCAGTAAAGTCATCAGACTTGAAACAGAGATAGCGTCCATCAGCTGAAAAAACAGGTCCATAGCCTGCCCCCTGATCATCAGTTATCGTCCTGGTCTCACCATTTTTTATATTGATGAGATATAATCCACTGGAATTGGGGCCGGTTACCAGAAGCGCCCTGCCATCAGGTGTTATACCTGATACAGCATACTGCCCCTCCCTGTCAGGAAAAATCTGTCGGGTCCCTTTTACCTTTATCTCCTGAGCATTAGCAATAATGGAAATAAAGGA
>QKCK01000177.1 GCA_003245695.1 Bacteroidota bacterium
TGCAATTTTAACTGTCCTGTTCCTGGCTCTGTCAATCACTGCTTCAAATGCAATGGATCCTTCAGGTTTCGGCTCACGCAGAGGAAACACACATCACCGCAACGGCAAGAACAACTTCAACCAGCCAACTACTAACCCCAATCCTATTGGAGCTCCCCTTGATGGCGGATTGCTTCTTTTACTCGGAGGGGCCGGAGTAGCTTACTACACAGCAAAGAAACAAAAGGCAATAAAGGAAGACTAATCCTTCTCTTTAACCCTAATAAGTTAATGAATATCAATAGCCGATACTATTGATATTTTTTTTACTTTTAAACAATGAACCTCCCATCATTTTCAGGCCACAATAAGAAGTTATGGATTACATCAGGAGTTGTACTATCTATTATCCTGATCTATTCATTACTTCATTTTTGTCTCTTTGAAAAAGATCCGGTCATCACCTTTCTGGGGTTTATAAACAACCAATATCTTAATCTCTCACTCTTTTGCGCCAGGGCTGTTCACAGCCATTTAGGCCCATTGCCTTTCCCAAACGGCTTTTCAGAAATATTTGACCCGGAGCCATGGATTCCGTATACCCCTGAAGTGAGATATAAAAAGGTATTGTTTTTGTTCTTACTGATTATATGGTTAGTAAAATCCCCTCTGAGAAAGAAGCTATTCTGCTCTTTCATCATGATTATGGGACACCTCTTCTCAGTAATTTTATACAATTCCTATGGCATTGAGCTTTCTCCTGCAACAGATCCGAGACCCGTTCTGGCACTCCCTGAAACCATTGCCCTTCTGCTCCTTTTTGCTTTAGCCAACATCTGGTATCTTAATAATAAGCAAAATGTATTGAAGGCTTTAAGTAAATTAAAGATCAATGCCCAATCTTTTGGACCTAAAATCCAGCCACTCTTTTTTATTATCTATTTTTACATTCTGCTTGAGAATTATGTCTTTGACTTTTTCCAGTTCTACCCATGGATCAACATTATTTTTAGTATTACCCAGAAAATTCTCGCTCTTGCAGGCTATCCCTCAACAGTTGATGCAGTCTATCTCATAGGCGAATATGGAACAATATATATGGCCAAGTATTGCCTCGGTTTCAAAACCATGTATCTCTTTGCAGCCATGGTCTATCTTACCGGAGACAAAACAAAAACTAAACTTTTATACATTCTTGCAGGATTATTCTTTATCAACTTCGTGAATATTCTGCGATTTGTCTTTTTATTCATTCATATCCAGAAGAATGGAGACTATGCTCTTGCAATGGATCTGCATGACCTTTATAACATTGTAATTTACTCTACTGTCTTTATTCTTTGGGTTATCTGGTTTGAAAGATTCTCCGATATAAGTATTGGCAAGAAGAAAAAGATAGCAACAAAATATACCTGATTATAGTTGTTTACTATAATATCTTTATGAATTTCATTTATGAATAAAACTCTTTGTGATGATGATAATGAAAATTAGAGAATGTCAATTGCCAACATCGACAATTTGTTTTAAATTTGTTGCATAAATGACCCATTTCACTGAGTTTCAGACTAATTATATAATAAATTACTGACTATGCAAATTACAAAAAGCCGGAGATTAGTGATTTCTGCTGTTATCCTGATATCAGCATTCGCAACATCTTGTGTACCAACGTCAAGAATCAGCTATTTCAATGATATAGACCAGTTACCTGATCCCATTGCCAACCCTAAAGAACAAAAGGTTATCATGCCATTTGATAAGATATATGTTAAGATATATAGCATTGAGGACCGGACTAACCAGCTTTTCAATACCAATACATCGATGGTTATGGGATCAAATGACTTTCTTGTTAACGAAGCAGGAGAGATCAATTTTCCTCTTACCGGGAAGATTAATATCCTGGGACTCACAACAGATCAGGCTGGCACGAAGATAGCCGAGATTCTTGGTGAGTATGTACCGGGAGTGTCATCTGTAATTGTAAGGTTTGTTGAAAACAGCGTTACTGTTATGGGTGAGGTTATGCGGCAGGGGGTATTTACCTATACCCAGGAAGAGCTTACGATCTATGAAGCCCTTGCATTAGGCGGAGGCATCAATCAGTATGGTGACAGAAAGAATGTGATATTGGTAAGGCAGGAGGGTGAAGAGATAGTATACCACAAGCTTAATTTAACCAATTCCAGGATCACGGGCAAAGAGCTTTATTATATTCACTCCAACGACATTATTATTGTAGAACCAATGAGAATAAGCTCATGGTATAAGTTTAATAACAGTAACTTCCTTACAGCTATCTCAACCATCTCATCATTCCTGTCAATCTACACTATACTAAACAGATAACTATTATCGGATAATACAAGCAAGAAGGTGAATAATTGTGCCTGAAGAACAGGTGCCAGTGAAGAATTCTATTCTTAAAACAAAAGCAAACATGAAAGTCAGAAATGAAACAGACCAGGCAATAGAGTTTATAAAGTCATTTATACAGAAGATACTTGCATTGAAGTATGTCTACATAGTTGCAGTGGTGCTTTTTCTCGGAGCAGCATATATGTTTAATAAATATGCTCCGCGGGTTTATGAATTAAGTTCAACCATTGGCCCTTTAAAAGACACGCGTTCATCTGCGCTCGCCTCAAACGATATGTTCAGAGGAGGAGGCTATTCTTCCTCATCAGCAGGGAGAGAGTTAGATGCTGCCATCAATAACCTAAGTTCATTTGCACTCATCCTGAAAACAGTCAGTGACCTTAATCTTGAAATAGGTTATTTTGAAAGCAACAGGAACTTTC
>QKCK01000102.1 GCA_003245695.1 Bacteroidota bacterium
GGACTATTTTTTTTAACCAATGTTACTTTTATATATCAAATAATTTTATATTTGCGCTCTTTAAAGAGGTTAACATAATTTCCTTAAGAATATGTATTGGACACTTGAATTAGCATCAAAATTAGAAGATGCTCCTTGGCCTGCCACAAAGGATGAACTGATAGACTTTGCAATCAGATCAGGTGCCCCTATGGAGGTAATAGAAAATTTACAGGAGATAGAAGATGAAGGTGATATCTATGAAAGCATAGAGGATATATGGCCTGATTACCCCAGTAAGGATGACTTTTTCTTTAACGAGGATGAATATTGAAATAGTCTGAAAACTGACGACCTCCATAGCAAGGCCGGATATTACGTTTGGTAACGTCGCCGGGACAACCGAAAAACAGTGATGGCAGAAAAGTCTGCTGAAAGGCATTAAACCAATATCCCAGTTTTCCTGGTTCTTTTCAGAATTGGGAGCAGTAAACTCTCATATTGCTGCTGTATTACCTGCGCAATAACGGGAAATGGTATTTTTCCGCCTGATCCTCTTTCTGTAGATTATAGGGTTCTTTTTTCTATCCTCTGATTATCTTTCAGGAACATCTGTCTCCTTCAACTCACCCGTATAAATCATGTTTGATTTGGGCCTGATTTTGTGCATGAAGCCTTCTACATTTGATTTCAGACTTTCATCGGGGCGTTTGTCAGGCATCCAGTTTAAGTTTTCGAGATTAAGTTCAGATGGAATGCTTTTCTGAGGGGGTTCCATTATTCCGTCAGGGCTTCCCTTTTCCCATATCTCCTTTATCTTTCCGTCATCAAGATATATCTCTATACTGGCACACTTTGCCTTGTTAATGCCGACCAGGTCATTTCCGTCAATGACGTAATAGACGGTCTCTCCATTACCTGTTATTATTACCTTAAAAAGTTTGCTTTCTTTGAAATAGCCAATCATGTTCTTCCCTTTCATCTGGTTAAAACGCAATGAATCAACAGTGCTTACGATAAAGGGAGATGAATAAAGTTCCATTCTGTCAGGTGCTTTATTCCGTGTAAACAGAGCCATTGAGTCAGCTGTCAGTTGGTTCTCATCAGACCAGAGTACAGGCCCGGTATATAGTCTGACAACCGAATCAAGGAATGAATAGGCTAGTGAGTCACATATACCCTGCACCTCTCTGCTGTATATCCTGCATTTATTATAAGCTTTAAGTAGTCTGTGACTTACGCCTGTTGTATCATATTGAGGAACAGCTCTTAGTGTGTCTGCCTTAAGGGTGAGGGTATCATCCTTGCTTAATATTGTGAATGAGGCATTGCGGGTGATCATAAAGTTTTCCGGATCTTTATAATACCAGGCGTAGTTGCCTGCAGCAAACACATCATTTGTTGTGTCGGCAATTATCACATTTCCAAATCCTTCACCATAGCCCTTGTTCTGGTCATAATATAATGTGTCACCACTGAGACGCTGTTTTCTGTTGTCAAGAACAGCATTCTTCATCAGTCGTGAGACATCCTTTTTTGTGTCACTCCATCCGTTTTCACAATATAGATAGATGCTATCTCCTATAGCTTCAGAGGGTCCCTCGAAATAGACAATCTCAGAGAGGGTATTATACCTGAGTGTATCAGCCCGCATCACGTAATCAGGGTTTACAATCTTCACACTGTCGCGGAAGTGCATCATCTTCCTGTCAGAGAAGTAGATGCCGGTGATGCTTGTAAGAATGTTGTCGCCGTTAAGTATTCTCCCACCGGTATTATATTCAGCTATCTGTGTGTTAACATCATAGTCTATTCTGTCAGTGAAGAGCTGTGTCTCTTTATCAACAAGCTCCACGCTGTCAGTCATGACAGCTTTACCTGTATCACCGTTGTATGTAAGATTCTGGCCATAGATGTGAATAGTGTCTCCCTGAAAGATGTGAATGTTACTGAAAGCAAAGACCTGGTTGGTCTTGTCATAATACCAGGCACTGTCGCACCTCATATACAGATCTTTGTGCTTCAGATATACATTTCCAATAAGCTCTTTTCTATCCTCCCGTTTCACCCCTTTTTGAATATCGGCATTGAGTATCTCAACCAGACGGCGGTGTGATGACTCACCCTCCTGGGCTATAAGGACAGCAGATAAGAGGAGCAGCACCATTACTGCCACGCTACGTGAAACCAGGGAAGAAAAAGCGCAGGTTTTTATTCTCTCTATTGAATCCATCCCTTATTATAAAAACTGCAGTCGCGATATTGATCGTCTATTTTTATGTATGTCTTTTTAATCTTCTGGTTGATCCACTCCTGATATTTTATGCTTTTCTTTGAGCTCAGAGCGGCTTCACTGATAAACTGGTAATCTTCCTTGATGTTTGCCCTGTGAGGAGCTATCTCGCTGTCGAGTTTGATGATGCAATAAACATAGTTTCCCTTTGAGTCTGTTGTACGGAATGCCTCACTTATCTCACCCACATTCATGTTCCTGACAACCATGTTCATCTCTTTTGAAAGCTCATCGAGTGTAAACCATGTTACCCTGTCAGCAGGGTTTACCTTTACCATTTTACCGCCGTTGATCCTGGTTGACTTGTCAGATGAATACCTTATGGCAGCTTTCTCAAAGCTGATGCTGTCTTTTCTGATCACATCAGCCAGGCTGTCAAGTCTGTTAATGCACCATTCAGTCTGTTCAGGTGTGAGTTTTACTTTCATCAGAATGTGACGGGTATTGACCATTTCACCTTTGCGTTCAATGAGTTGTATGATATGGTAGCCAAACTCAGACTCAACAATCTTTGAGACTACACCTGGTTTCAGACTCCATGCTGCATCTGCATATGGTTTTACAAGTTCACCTCTCATCTTGAATCCCAGTTCACCTCCATAAGGTGCTGATCCCTGATCTTCAGAATATAGAACCGCGAGTGTAGAGAAGCTGCTCTCACCGTTAATAACACGGCTACGAAGGTCAAGTAGCTTCTGTCTCACCTCAGCTCTGTTCTCCTCAAGTGACGGTGGCTCAACCTGTATTATGCTTAGCTGCACCTTGCGGGGGATAAGAGGAAGAGAGTCTTTGGGTATCTTGTTATAATACTCTTTAACCTCTTCAGGTGTTATAATCATATCGGATACTATTTTTCCCTGTTCCTCCATAACAATAGACTGGTCAGTCAGCATCTCCCTCAGATCCTGTCTTATCTCTGTCATACTCTTGTTGAAATAGCTCTCAAGTGCCTGTTCTGATCCGGCTCTTCGTATGAAGTCAGTAAGACGCGCCTCAAGGTCAGACTCAATGGTCTCAGGTGTGACCTCAATAGAGTCAATTCTTGCCTGATCAAGAAATAATTTCTGTATCAGCTGGTCTTCAAATATCCGGCAGCGCAGTATATTTATGGGTGTCGGGTCTTTATCTGCCTTTGCCTGCAGAACCTGGGTCTCTATGTCAGATAGATAGATGACTTCGTTTCCTACAACTGCAACAACAGATTCTACAACGGTCTGGCCTGTGACACTGAATAATGACACAAAAAAGAGCCCGCATGTTATCAATGTTTTTAACTTCATTCTGGTAGTAAATTGAATTAGTAAATCTTTAAAGTATTATCCCTGACGGCCTCATTATAGATGCCATCTTCAAGTTTTTGCAGAAAATCATTTCTGCGGTTATTTAATATTATAGTTTTAACCTGGTCGCTAATATACTCAAATGGTGCTATTGTCCGTCTAAGTTTAAAGTCTCTTATCAGGATGAAATAATAAAAATTGCTGTCTTTCAGTTCCTGGTATTCATGTGCGGCAAGCCATGCTTCCTGGTCTTCACATTCAAGTGGTACCAGCATCAGCAGATGAGTAAAAGGAATCCACTCTTCATAGAAATCATCATACTGAACAGCAAACTGGTAGCAATATGTCTCCAGTTTTCTCATATCCTCACTGTTAGATGATTTATACCAGCGGCGCACATTATCAATGTCAGGTGCCGTAACAGGTATTTTGATAAAGAGAGCTTTGACTATGTTTGCGGTAAGGGAAAAGGTGTTCATATTACTGACATAATACTCCTGCAGTTCATTATCCGAGACAGTAGTGTCGAGCCTCTGAATAATCATCTGTTGCTGGTACTGGTGTATAAGCAGGTTATCGCGCATCTCGTCAAGCTGACGGTTAACCTCCGCCTTATATTCGTTGGTAAGGTTCTGCTCAGCCTTAACGCACATCAGCTCTTTACGGGCCCAGCGGCGTATATATCCCTGTATGGCAGCAGTGCTGTCAGTCTTGCTCATTCCTTCCTGAATGAGATCCGGAATCTGATCATAGTAGAGAATTTTATCTCCTGCTTTTGCAACAGCTATCCTCGACTCTTCACTCTTGTTCCCGGAACAGCCTCCAAGAAATACTACAAGTGCCACTAAAATAACAGATTTGTATGTCATGGTATTATTCAGATGTCTTACGGCTATAATTAGGTGCTTCACGAGTAATTGTCACGTCATGCGGATGGCTCTCAATGATACCGGAGCTGGTGACTCTCACGAAGCGGCCCTCCCTTTTAAGTGTCTCAATGTCAGATGCACCGCAATATCCCATTCCTGAGCGCAATCCACCGACAAACTGGTAGATTACTTCAGACAGAGTGCCTTTGTATGGCACCCTGGCTGCAATGCCTTCCGGCACCAGCTTCCTGATATCATCTTCCATATCCTGAAAGTACCGGTCTTTTGATCCCTGCTGCATTGCCTCTATAGAACCCATGCCTCTGTATGTCTTAAACTTTCTTCCGTTAAAAATTATTGTCTCTCCCGGTGACTCTTCCACACCTGCAAAGAGTGACCCTGCCATCACAGAGTCAGCACCGGCAGCAATAGCCTTTACTATGTCACCGGAGTATCGTATACCACCGTCAGCTATCACCGGTACACCTGTGCCTTCTATTGCCCTGGCAACATTGTATATGGCTGACAGCTGTGGTACACCTACACCTGCAACAACTCTTGTGGTGCATATTGACCCCGGGCCTATCCCAACCTTCACTGCATCAGCGCCTTCGTCAACAAGACGAACTGCCGCCTCCGCGGTCCCGATATTGCCGGCAACAACATCTATGCCAGAAAATCTCTTCTTCACCTCCCTGACCATCGTGGTCACAGCTTTGGTATGACCATGAGCCGTGTCAATGGCAATGGCATCCACACCGGCAGTAACCAATGCCTCAACCCTCTCAAGGGTATTGGCAGCTATTCCCACGGCAGCAGCCACTCGCAGTCTTCCTTTCTCATCTTTACATGAGTTGGGCCTGTCTTTTGCCTTGGTGATGTCCTTGTAGGTTATCAATCCTATGAGAATACCCTTATCGTCAATAATGGGGAGCTTCTCAATCTTATGCTTCCGTAAGATCTCGGCTGCAGAGTTAAGGTCTGTCTCATGCTTTGTGGTTATGAGCTTTGTGGTCATAACCTCACTTATCTTCCTTGCATGATTTTTCTCAAAACGGAGATCCCTGTTTGTGACAATGCCTACCAACCCGCCATCAATGGTAATAACAGGTATCCCGCCTATATGATATTCCTTCATCAGGTCAATGGCATCAGCAACGGTAGACGCGGCGTCAATAGTTATAGGGTCAAAGATCATGACACTCTCCGCACGCTTTACCTTTCTTACCTGGGTCGATTGCTCCTCAATGGTCATATTCTTGTGTATCACACCTATACCTCCCTCTCTGGCTATAGCTATCGCCAGTTCAGCTTCTGTTACAGTATCCATCGCAGCTGATACAATGGGAGTGTTGAGTAAAATGTTACGAGTGAAACGGGTGTTCAGATTCACCTCCCTTGGAAGAACTTCCGAATATGCCGGAACAAGCAGTACATCATCGAAGGTCAAGCCTTCATACAGCAATTTGTCTTCTCGGAATGACATGATCCAATTCTTTATCTGGGCCGAAAATTACAAAAAAATGATGACCCTCAATACAACAATACTCTATAAAAGATAATTATAACAACTGAGTTATTATTTTTGCATAAGAGCATGCTGCAGATATGTTACCTGATATTTACAGAGAGACTTTAGCACGATACTGGGGCTACACCACCTTCAGACCACTGCAGGAGGATATAATTGCCTCAGTGATATCTGGCCGTGATACCATAGCCCTGATGCCCACCGGCGGCGGCAAGTCAATAACTTACCAGCTGCCGGCTGTGGCTCGTGATGGTCTTTGCCTTGTGGTTACACCTCTCATAGCTCTGATGAAAGATCAGATATACAGGCTTAAAGAGATTAATATCAGAGCCATGGCAATTCACAGCGGCATGACACGTGAAGAGGTTGAGATAGCTGTTGATAATTGTATCTATGGTGACTATAAACTCCTGTATGTAAGCCCTGAACGGCTCTATACGCCACTGTTTAAAGCCCGCCTTCCCCGTTTTAACATCAGTATGGTAGCTATTGATGAGGCTCATTGTATCTCACAGTGGGGCTATGACTTCAGACCCTCATATCTTAACATTGCTGATATACGAGACCTGATCGGCGGTGAGATACCCTTCCTTGCTCTTACTGCCACTGCCACACCTCAGGTGGTCAAGGACATTAACTCAAGGCTTCTGATGAAGAACGCCGGTATATTAAAGACTTCATTCCGACGTCCAAATATCACCTATCTTGTCAGGGAGGTGGAGGATAAGGCTGCATATGTTCAGAAAACCATAGGACGCTCCAAGGGATGCGGTATTATTTATGTCCGTAGCCGTAAGAGGGCAAAAGAGGTTGCAGAGACCCTGGTAGCTAATGACATCTCGTCAGACTTTTATCACGCAGGACTGCCGCCTGATATACGAGATAAGAAACAACGTGCATGGACTCAGGGAGAGATACAGGTAATTGTTGCAACAAATGCATTTGGGATGGGTATAGATAAGGCTGACGTCCGTTTTGTCATTCACTGGGATACCCCTGACTCTATTGAAGCCTATTATCAGGAATCAGGTCGTGCCGGACGAGATGAAAAACCTGCCTCTGCCGTACTTCTCTGGTCACAGGATGAGAAACGCAAAATGAGTGAGTCAGTGAAGATAAAATTCCCTCCGCTTGACCGGATTAAGGATGTTTATGAAGCTATAGGCAACTTCTTTCAGTTGCCTGTTGGAACAGGTAAAAACAGCGTGTTTGACTTCGATATGTGGAAATTTGCATCTGCATTCCGGTTCCAGGTGACTGAGACATACAATAGCCTTCTTTTCCTGCAGAAAGGAGGATACCTTGAGTTCACAGATGAGATAAACAACCCCACGCGCGTTCACTTCATTGTCTCCCGCGATGATCTCTATAAATTTCAGGTGGCAAACGAAGATTATGATAAGTTTATTAAATTGTTGCTGAGGACATATAGCGGTATGTTCACTGATTTTGTGCCTGTTAATGAAGAGTCTCTCAGCAACAGGTCAGGGATGACACGTGAGTCAATATACCAGTATCTGCTGGGACTCTCGCGGCTGAATATTATCCGCTTTATCCCTGGGAAAAAGAGTCCGCTGGTAATCTTTACCGAAGAACGGCTCGACAGGAAACAATTGAATATGTCACCCGACATTTACCTCCGGGTAAAGAATAATTATATAGAAAGAGTGGAAAAGATGATTGGTTACGCTGAGAATACTAACCGTTGTCGTGCAGAATATCTTGCTTCCTACTTCGGCGAAGAGGGAGAACGTTGCGGTATATGCGATATCTGCCTCGAAAGAAATGAACTCGATATGAGCAAATATGAGTTTGACCTTATCCTGGCGAAGGTCAAAGAGCTGGTGTCAACAGAGAGCCTGAGAGTGGAGGAACTGACAGACAAACTTGAGTTTCCGGAAGAAAATAGCATCAGGGTCATAAGATGGCTGCTTGATCATGTCAAAATGGAGACGGATGAAGAGGGCAGGTTAAGGTGGGTAAAGAAAGAAAGTTGATGATAATGAAGATACTGAGATGAGAGATCTCCTGATGGTAATACTTAAGACAAATCATACTTTTTCTCAAATAGTAACATACTTTAAGTGTCCCTGCTATCTAAAGTTAATGGAATGAGAGCTTCAAAAATTCAGGTATCCATGTTTTTTATATTGTTTCTCTCTTTTGTAAGCTGCAGAGAGGCCCCTGTAAGAGCATTTTATTACTGGAAATCAGTTTTTTCTCTCTCAGAGAAAGAGCGGGAGTATTTAAGAGATCTTGAAATCAGGAGGTTATACATCAGGTTTTTCGACGTGGATAAACGCGGACAGGATGGCGAAATTCTTCCGGTAGCAACAATACGCTTTGCCGGGAGCATTGAAAAAGAGATTGATGTAATACCAGTGGTATATATAACGAACCGTACACTGTTTGGAATAGGAGAGAATGAGATATCTGACCTTGCCGAAAAGATTGTGGCTCAGATCGACAGGATAGCCTCTGAAAACAATATTCTTTTCTGTGAGATGCAACTCGATTGTGACTGGAGTGATAAAACCAGGAATAATTATTTCAGACTGGTGGAGGGGGTAAAGAAGAGGTATAAAGAAAAGGATATTACTGTTTCGGTAACAATAAGACTTCATCAGGTTAAGTACATGAATATGACCGGAGTACCTCCGGCTGACAGGGGTATGCTGATGTATTACAATATGGGAAAGATTGAACCGGGCGATTCTCCTAACTCGATCTTCAATGCCAATGTGGCATCAAAGTATATTGATTATCTCCATAACTATCCAATGCCTCTTGATATTGCATTACCTGCTTTTTCATGGGGAGTGCATGTACGCAACGGAAGCGTAATGGAGCTTTTAAACAACATGAACATCTCTGATTTCTGTTCTGACAACAGGTTTATCAGAACAGGTGCATCAACATTTACTGCTCGTGATTCATTCTTTTTCCGGGGCTTTTACTTTATCAGCGGTGATGTGGTAAAGGTTGAGACAATAAGCCCTGATGAATGTCTTGAAGCCGCACGTCAGTTAGAGGATAAGCTTCCCGGAATACCGGGCACTGTTACCATATTTCATCTTGACTCATTAATAATCTCACAATATGAAGAAGCAGACTTCGAAAAGATTTTTAATACTTACAATTAGTGCTTCCATACTGGTTGTCACTGGAGTAATAATGGCATGTGCCGGCGGTGATGATTTTGGTGATTTTTTTGTCTCTTTCTTTGCCCCTGAGACATCGGACAACGAATCTTCAGCTCCCTTCTACAGGTCAATGCGGCAGTTTTATGGGGAAGAGCCAAACTATGATAACTCAATCAGTGTGATGGATACGGCAAATATTAATGAATGGACCCGTTTCTTTGGCCGTAAGGTTGAGATGTGTGATCTGAACTATATAGTCTACAAATCAGAAATTTGCGAGATAGACACCTCAATCTTTTATATTAAGAACAGTACTTATCCTATGAGTCATTCACTCAGGAGGAAAATATCGTCTCTTCTTGCATACCCTGACAAAGCCCTGACAAAGGAATTTCTTTTCTATCTGGGTTATGCCAAGCGTTGTGAGCCATATGCAACATACAATCCCGGGTGGTGGAGCTATGATGAGACAGACCCGCGCGATGACAAGATATCGATGGAGAATCTCATTGATGGCGGTAAAAGGGCAATGATTAATGCTAAAACATCATTCATAAAAGCCCGTTATGCCTTCCAGGTATCACGATTGCTGTTTCAGTATGGAAATTATGAGGAGTGCATATCCTTCTTTAATGATAACAAGCCTCTCTTTCAGGGAAAGAGCACTGCCTATTACAGAGCTCTTGGCTATGTTGCTGCTTCACATTACAAACTGGAAAATTTCAGTGAAGCCAATTACATTTATTCGCTTCTCTTTGATAAGTGTAAGCCTATGAAGATAACAGCCTTCAAGAGTTTTCATCCCCAGGAGGATAGTGACTGGGAGGGAGCGCTTGCCCTGGCATCTGATTGCCGTGAGAAAGAGGTACTTTGGCATATGCTTGGTATATATGCTGACCCGGTGAGGGCAATGAATGAAATCTATAAACTGAATCCAAACTCTGAATTTCTTGATCTTCTGTTGGTAAGGGCAGTAAATATTAATGAGGAGTACTTTATACCTAATCAGGATTACTGGAGTGAAAAAAGTGACAGTTATGCGCTGGTGGCCAGAAGTGTTGATGACGGTCTGCTTGAGTTAGCTGAAAAGGTGTCAGCGGAAGGTAAAGCTGATAAGATATATCTGTGGAACCTTGTTGCCGGCTATCTGAACATGGCCAAAGGCAATTTTGATAAGAGTGATATTTACCTCTCAAAAGCAGAGTTACTTGCACAGAATGATATTCTAGTAAATGAACAGATACATTCATTCAGGATCATGACAAAGGTAGAACGCTATTCAAAGACGGAACCCTCTTTTGAAAAAGATCTTACCTCAGAGCTGAAGTGGCTCAGAAGTGAATCACGTAATCAGGCATTACGAAAATGTAGTATATATGACTGGTGACTCAGCCGTTTAAGCGAGAAGTACAGATCATGG
>QKCK01000347.1 GCA_003245695.1 Bacteroidota bacterium
GAAAGCACATTGCACCAAACGGGAGATATCGCTCCGCAGTTTGTATGCACCACCATAGGTGGGAAGACAATTGACCTGAGCAAGCTCAGGGGCAAGGTGGTAATGATAAATTTCTTTGCCACATGGTGTGGTCCATGTAATATGGAGTTACCTGTTCTTCAGAAAGATGTCTGGGAGAAATTCAAAAACAACCCCGATTTTGAACTTGTTGTTTTGGGACGGGAGCACTCTGAAGAGGAGTTAACTGCCTTTGCAGCAAAGAAAGGGCTTGATCTGCCTTTCGCCTCTGATAAGGGAAGAGAGATTTTTAACCTTTATGCAAAACAGAATATACCAAGAAATGTGATTATTGGCAAAGATGGGAGGATAATATACCAGAGCATTGGTTTTACTTCTGAAGAGTTTAATAAAATGGTTGATCTGTTGACAAAAGAGCTTAATCAGAAATAAAAACAGGGAGCCGGCAAAAATATCTGTCCGGCATCCCTGAGTTCATGCATACACCAGAACCTGACATGAACTTTATCCTTTTGTCTGACTAACAATACATGTTTCTGTTGAACAGACGGAAATAAAAATTAAATGCTGCATTAGGGTTAAGACTATTTTTGATGGTCTTTTGTTATAATTATTATATTTGCGTGATAAAAATATAAAAAATGAATTCTAAGAAATTGTATGACAGGATTTTTACCATTTTTGGTACAGTCATGGTTTTCTTTTATTTCGGACTGGGGTATTTTCTGATTTTCTCCCCTATGCTTGATTATATTGACAAGCCTTTAAGAGTCTTCATTGGTATACCACTCTTAATATATGGTGTTTACCGTGCTGTAACTTCATTTCAGAAAATCAGGGACAACTTTTTTTCATCGGATGATGATGCGTAATAACCTTAAAAGAAAGAGTATATAATCATAATATGCTGTTTTTCAATTATATTTATGGCACAGTGTTTGCGGCTCAAATAAAAAGAAATTAACGTTTTTTCGAATAAGATATTATTCAGGGAACGATTTATTGAGATAATTATTAATATTGTACGCCATTGAAAAAATTGAGAGATAGAGAAATGAGCAAGACAAATAAAATATCGCTAAAGCTGTTTTCATATGCCATTCTGATTATGGCAGTCGTTTACGGATGTACCGGATCAGGAGCCACAGGGCCAAAGGAGACTCCAACCTCAGGAAATATAAAGCTTGTAGCAGATGAATCATTCGAGCCCATAGTTGATTCACAGATTGCTGTATTTGAGGGTTTGTATATTAATGCACATATTACTCCGGAATATAAACCTGAGAAGGATCTCATTGCTGATTTTTTAAGAGATTCTGTACAGACGATTGTCACATCATGGAAACTGTCAGATGAACAGTTGCAGTTATTAAAAGCTCAGCTTATAGAACCCAGAACCACCGCAATAGCACATGATGCTCTGGCACTTGTGGTAAATAAAAAGAATCTTGATTCACTTCTTACATATGAAAATATTCAGGATATTTTTCAGGGTAAGATAACTAACTGGAAGCAATTAGACAGCAAATCAAAGTTAGGAGACATAAGTATCATTTTCGACAACAACAAGTCGGGTAATATAAGGTATTTCCGTGAGAAGTTTAATCTTGAGGGAGAGCTTTCATCAAGGTTTTATGCTGTCAACAGCAATCCCGAAGTGATTGATTATGTAAACAAAACCCCTAATTCACTTGGTATCGTAAGTGTAAACTGGATAAGTGATCATGAAGATTCGCTGGCATTGAGTTTTATTGACAAGATTAGAGTTTTAGCGATTTCAATGCCTTATCTGAATGAGGAATATTACTATCCATTACAGGGTTCAATATATGATAGCAGTTATCCGTTTACCAGGGAGATAAACATGATAACCAGGGAGACCTTTGCCGGGTTGGGATCAGGCTTCATTGCTTTTGTAGCCTCGGAGCCTGGTCAGAGGATAGTTCTCAAGGCAGGTCTGTTGCCTGCAACTATGCCAATAAGACGTGTACAGATAAAGAATCAGTAACTCAAATTATACCTAAAATGATTAAGATTAGACTAAAATCAGCGTTGCTATCTGCAGGATTGATCTGCAGTATGTGCGTTGGTAATCTTCAGGCGCAGACTGCTACGCTGGCTGATGCCATTACCTGCACAAAAAATGAACAGTACGACAAAGCTGATGAACTGTTCAAGCAACTGATAAAAGAAGATCCGGCTAACAGCAGGAATTATTTTTACAATGGCGAGAACACCCTTCTCAATTACTTTGCTGACACAATATCTAGTCCGCTGAGTATTGCAGCTAAAGAGGCAAAAGATCTCTTTGACAAGGGTATTGCAGCTAATCCGAATGACCCGTTGAATTACGTTGGTCTTGCAAGGGTTGCTTTTTATCTTGGTGATGATGCCAGGGCTGAAGAGTTAAGGGCACAGGCTGCCGGGCTGCTTCCGCCTTACAAGAAAGTGACTAAGATTGCCAACCCCAAGGATTATGCACTTACACTTGCCAAGATAGCTGAATCATACATAAGGTTTGAGTCAGTTGACACAAGCAAGGCTCTTCCTTACATCCGTCATGCATTAAAAATAGACACCAGGAGCAGTGAGATATACATTATTGCCGGTGATATTTACATTCTTGTCAATGATGGATCAAGAGCTATAAAGAATTATAACCTGGCACAGGACTGGGATCTGCAATCACCTACTGCCAATATGAAAATAGGTAGTATATATGTTAAGGGGCACAGCCTGCAGGCTGCAATACCGTACTATGAGCAGGCTATTTCACTTAATGAAAACTATGCTCCCGCATATCGTGAACTGGGTCAGCTCTATCTTCTTGCCAGGAAATATGACAAATCAAAAGAGTATTTCAAGAAGTATCTTGATCTTACAAAAGGTAACATCCCTGCCAAGATCAGATATGTGAATGCACTTTTCTATGCAAAGGAATACAAGGAGGTAATAACAAATGTTGAGGAGATCTTTGCTGTTGATGATTCAAGGACCTATATGAATCGTATTGCAGGTTACTCGGCATTTGAAGAGGAAGATTACAGTACTGCTCTTACATATATGGAACGGCTCTTCTCACTTCTTCCAGAAGATCGTATTATAAAGAAAGACTATGTATATCTTGCAAAGATACTTCTCAAAAAGAACCAGGATTATAACAAACAGGCATCTGACCTTGAGAGTATAAGCTCTGATCTTTCCGATCTGGAGTCAAGATATGCCTCAGCAAAAGGTGCAGCCAAGGAAAAGATGAAAGCCGACATTGACGCCCTTACAGTTAAGGTAAATGAAGGCAAGGCAGTTGTATCAAAAGCTGATGATGAGATTAACAGGGCATTCGCAGCCTACGATAAAGCCATTGACTTTGAACAGCCTACTGATATCAGGTTGCTATATGAAAAAGCTGCCTATCAGAACATGTACAGAAGGAATATTGAAGCAGGGGATACCTATTCAAAGCTTCTGGCATTGGGCCGGACAACTGAGAATGATTATGAGCAGGCCGGTAAGTCATATTATATGGGTAAGGCTTTTGAGAAAGCAGACGAAGTATTCAAAAAGATGGCAGAGCAGTATCCTGAGAGCATAAATGCGCAGTTATGGCTTGCCAACAGTGCAGCGGCACAGGATCCCGATTCAAATCTCGGTCTTGCAAAACCTGCACTTGAAAATATCCTTGTGATGGCAGCATCTGATTCTGTCAGGAATGCTACTCAGATGTTTGATGCATTGAAGTACCTGGGATATTATTCAATGACAAACGAGAAATATGATGAAGCTACTGCCTACTATACCAGGATGCTTAATCTTGCACCTGATAACGATGACTATAAGATAAAGGCATATAACTTCCTTGGCATGATGTATATTCAGATGCCTAATTATGCGAAAGCCCGTGAATGCTTCAATAATAGTCTTGCCATTGCACCCAATAATGAAACAGCAGCCTCTTATGCAGATTATGTAAAAAGGCTTATGGATTCAGGTCCAAAGGTTGATCCAAATCAGATAACAGGCATTATTAAAGATTCTGATGGCAATCCTATTGCCGGTGCATCAGTAAGGGTAAAGGATACTGCAGCAGAGGCCTGGGCCAATGCAAAAGGCGAATACCGATTTGTCATGCCTTCATCTTCGAGTGTGCTTGTTGTAAGTGCCAAAGGTTATCAGACGAAAGAGGTTTCTGTAACCAAGTCGAGGGTTTACAATGTAACTCTTAACAAATAGAAATATAGAGGATAATAGAGGTTTGTATAACCATATTTTTGAAAAGATTGAGATAATAATTATTTTTGCAAACTGTTTACTTAAACCAACTAAACAATACTAAAATGAGCAAAAAATCTAGTTCGTTGAAAGATGTGTTGCAGTCTATTTTTGCAACAGGAGCTATTCTTATAGCATTTGGAGTGGCCTTTTATCTTTATAAAAATGTAATGGGAGACCCTGCTAACTTCCAGGGCGGCAACCCCGAAGGTCACCCTATCACAGGTAATTATCTTGGTATTATTTATAAGGGAGGATTTATAGTTCCTGTTCTTATGACATGCGTTCTTGTTCTTGTGATTTTCTTTTTTGAAAGAGCTATTACATTAAGGAGAGCTCAGGGTAGAGGTCGTCTTAACGTATTTGTAGGAACCATCCAGACTCTTCTCACAGAAGATAAGATTGAAGAAGCAGTTGAAGCATGCGATAAGCAGAAAGGTTCTCTTGCCAACGTTGTAAAAGCAGGTTTGGTTCGTTACCGTGACCTTGAGAATGACAAGGAGCTTGAGAAAGACCAGAAGATCACATCAATGAAACAGGCACTTGAAGAGGCCTCAGCTCTTGAGCTTCCTATGCTTTCAAGGAACATGGTAGTTCTTTCTACCCTTGCTTCAATCTCAGTGCTTATTGGTCTTATCGGTACTGTACTTGGTATGATCCGTGCATTTGCTGCTCTTGCACAGAGTGGTGCATCTGACTCACTTGCTCTTGCAACCGGTATTTCTGAAGCGCTTATCAACACCGCTTTCGGTATCACAGGTTCTACATTATCTATTATTGCTTATAACTTCTTCTCATCAAAAATTGACGGTTATACTTTCAAGATTGATGAGGCAGGCTTCAGCCTGACTCAGACTTTTGCAGCTTCTATCAGGAAATAATTGTCTGGGTTATTCTTTTGGTTAATAAAAGAAAGGATTTAAAACATGCCAAAGATTAAAATACCCCATAAAACACCGCGTATCGACATGACGCCGATGGTGGACCTGTTTTCGCTGCTGCTGACATTTTTCATGCTTACAGCGACCTTCAGGCCGAACGAGCCGGCACCTGTCGACACCCCATTCTCTATTTCAGAGAAGAAGACTCCCGATGCAAATATCATGACAATAACTGTTGCCAATGACGGAAGAGTATTCTTCGATGTTGACAATGGTCATGATACAATACTGCATTTCAGGAACAAGATTCTGAAAGAGATGGGTACGCATTATAATATTGAATTTACACCTGAAGAATTGCGTAAGTTCGAAAAAGGTTCTTCACCGTTCGGTGTTGCCATACAGGATATGAAAACCTATCTCAACACTGATGACCCTAATGAAAGGATGGCTTTTGAAAAAGGCATCCCCATCGATTCACTTGATAATCAGTTTGCCTACTGGGTACTATACACACGTACGGTAAACCCTGCAGTTCAGACCCTTGTTAAAGGTGATGCCCAGACTGAATATCCCGCTATTAAGAAGGTTCTTGATGAGCTACAGGAGAAGGGCGTAAAGCAGTTCAATCTGATTACGAATCTTGAGAAAATTGAAGTAACCCAAGAAAACGCAGAGTAAGATGGCAGAGATTGTACAAGAAGACAAACAAAAAGGTGGTAAAAGAAGGCCTAAGAAGCATTCCACCAATATTGACATGACACCTATGGTTGACCTTATGTGTCTGCTCATCACCTTCTTTATGCTTACTACGGCGTTCAGCAAACCTAAGATCATGCAGATCGTTCTACCTGAAAAGATTAAAGATAGAGAAATAGTAGAACGACCTAAAATTGTTGAATATCGTACCGTCAATGTTATTTTGGGACCGGATGACAAGATCTTCTGGTATCCCGGAAAACTTGACCCTGCAAACCCTCCTGTACTTCAGGAGACTGACTTCAGTGACACCGGTCTGCGTGCTATGCTCATTGAAAGAAACAGGGCACTGTTCAACAAGATTGCTGATTTCAACAATAAGATTCTCACAGGTGAGATAAAGATGCCTGAAGACTCTGTTGAAGTGGCTGTCAAGGCACTGAAGAAAGATGATGACACAGGACCTATCGTGCTTATCAAACCTTACAAGACATCTGTCTACAAGAACTTTGTGGATATCATTGACGAGATGTCTATTGTAGGTATTGGTACATATACGTTTACTGACATCAACTGGGCAGAGGAACAGATGGTTGAGAGAGCTCTCGGCGAAACAGCCTCTACCGGAAATACAGATAAATAAGGAAGGATATGACAAAACTAAAGAAATATTTTCCTTCACTCGATGAGATTACCTTCGAGAACAGGAATAAAGACTATGGAGCCTTTCAGCTTCGCAAGAGGTATAAAAGGACGATGATTGTATCCACCTTTATTGGTATAGTAATTATCAGCGTTGCTGTTATCATACCTTTCATCAAGGCAAAGAAGATTGCTCAGGTAGCAATGAGAGATGCCAATGAGGTTATTGCTAACATGGCTGATAATCTTCAGACCGAAGAGGCATTCACACCTCCGCCACCACCACCTCCTCCTCCAGCTGAGCAGCAGGTAGTGGCTAAGTATGTTGCCCCTGAGATCGTTGACTCAGTTAAACCTGAAGACAACGCTCTTAAGAACTTCGATGATCTGAAGGAGTCAACAACTGACCAGAATGTTCTTGAGATACCAACCGAAGCTCCACCAGAAGAAGAGGTTGAAGAAGTACCACAGGAAGTATTTGTGGTGGTTGAAGAGATGCCTTCATTCCCCGGTGGTGACACTGAGTTGCTGAAGTTCATTTATGACAACATTCAGTATCCTGAGATTGCCAAGGAAAACAACATTCAGGGTAAGGTCATCATGCGCTTCTGCGTTACCTATAAAGGTACCGTCGACCAGGTAACTGTCTCCAGAGGTGTTGACCCTTCTCTTGATGAGGAGGCTATCAGGGTTATCAAGATGCTGCCGTTGTTTAAACCCGGCAAACAGGGTGGTAAACCGGTTAACGTTTGGTATAGCTTACCTATCAGCTTCCAGCTGAAGTAAACCAAATCATAATAAAAAAAAGGTCCTCTAACGGGACCTTTTTTTTTGCCTTATTTCAAGTCTCTTATCCTTATCTCTGTCTCAGTGCTGTCAACAAGTGGAAGCAATAGATCGGTATTTGTCGAGCCATAGTGATATGGGTATAATATAACCGGCTTAATCATGCCTACGGCTTCAGCTACCATTTCGGGTGTCATAGTGTATGGGAGATTCATTGGCAGAAAAGCTATATCAATATTCTTTATGTAAGCCATTTCAGGGATGTTTTCAGTATCACCTGCTATATAAATCCTTTTTCCTTCGAAGCTGATGATATAACCGTTCCCCTCCCCTTTCGGATGAAACGGATTCCCCATTGAGTTTTTATGTTTCAGATTATATGCCGGTACAGCCTCAATGGTTAATGGCCCTTCATGCAATGTATCGCCGTTCTTCATCACAACAGCATCAGGCACCCGGTCAACAGAGAGCGCATTGGCAATAATCTTTGTATTGTCTTTTTCGATAAGTTTTATTGCTTTAAGGTCAAGATGATCGCTATGATGGTGAGAAATGAGTATCAGATCGGCCCCGGGCATGAGATTGTAGTTTCCCATCTCTGAAACAGGGTCAATATGTACAACATAATCATCAAACTTTATCATCAGTGAACCATGTCCTACAAACCATAAACCGATGCTTTTGCCATTGGCAATAATAACATCATGGTCTGGTTTCACCTGCGATGAAATATTTTCCTGTGCCATAAGGATCAGAGTATTAAATGAGATTATCAGAAGAAGTTTTATTCTCATAGTTATCAAGATTATTCACAACAAACCCAATTTACGCTTTTTTTGTTTTATTTTCGGAATAGATTTACTGAAACAGGTAAAAAGCACGATCAATGGGTAAGTATATTACTGAAATGATAAGACAGGGTGAAGGGCAGATGCTTGACTTCAAATATTGCATCTCTGATCCGCGTAAGATTGCCCGTACGCTGTCAGCGTTCAGTAATAGTGATGGAGGCAAACTGTTGATAGGCGTAAGGGATAATGGCAGTATTGCGGGAATAAACTCAGATGAGGAGTATTATATGATAGATACTGCTGCCAGGTTGTTTTGCAGGCCTGAGGTTATTGTAAGCATAAATCAGCACAACATCAACGGCAAGAGTGTCCTTGAGGTTACTGTGCCTAAAGGAGAGCAAAGACCATACAAGTCCAAAGACGAAACAGGAGCATGGAAAGCATATTTCAGGCAGGGAGACCAAAACTTCCTGGCAAATAATGTGATGCTGCAGGTGTGGAGAAGAAGCGAGAGTGCAAAAGGATTGCTTATACGATTTGAGGATGATGAGACAATTCTCATGGAACACCTCAGGCAGAATGGTTTCATCACGCTTGCTGCTTTTAAGAGGATGGCTTCAATAAACAGCCGTAAGGCGGAACGTATTCTGGCTGATTTTGTGCTATGTGGTATAATCATATCTGAAGCTACTGAAAAAGGTATTCAGTACCGCCTTAATACAGAAATAGGATCATTACTTGAATAAAAGTAGTTTTATCACCCTGTTTTTCTGATTGATACCCTCCAATGTGATATATATGACAATGTCTTAATCATTCAGGTTGGGTTGACAAATAGTTTTCGTATATTGCATGGAGTTTAGGTAGAATATGCGATTAGTATTCAGGGTAATAGTTTTTCTGATTCTCCTGGTACCTTTTTGTTCCCAGGCTCTGTGCCAGAGTGAAAAGGTTAAATCTTATGCTCAGAAGGTCAATGACGACACCACATCTGACATAAGGAGATACCAGTCAGGAACTCTTGTTTTTATTCCCAGTGATGATCCATCAGGCAATTTCTTTCACCTTGAGTTGAAAGGCCATCACTATACTTCTGATCCTGGCCGGCCACAAATGCCTGTAAAGAGCTTTATGGTTGAGGTGCCGGTAAATATGTTTCTTAATGTTACCATTAAAGATATCGTTGTAAAAAGGATATATCTGCCCGATGAAGGTCTGGGGAATCTTTTTATCTACCCTTCCCAAATTGAAGGCACAAAGAATGAGATACCTGATGAGCGGGTAAAGCTATTCGATAAAGCCACATATTCAAAAAGGAGTTTTATTGACCATGACACGGTGCAGGTGACTCTTATTGGCCGCCATCGTGACAAGGATCTCTATGAGGTGTCTGTATATCCTCTCTTTTACAATCCATCGGATGAGGTTGTAATGATGATATCTTCAATGAACCTTGATATAACCCAGTCGGGGGTAAAAGGTCTTGACGGAACTGATATATCTGATAATCAGATATACACTACAGAGAAGTCGTATATAAATGGATATTCTGAGAAACCTGTAGGTATGATTGTACTTGCTGACACATTGTTTAGAAAGATACTTGAACCATATCTGAAATGGAAAATGTTAAGTGGATACGAGGTAACCACCCTTTATAAGGGGGCAGGACTGGCAGGCATCACTTTTGATGAGATTAAGGCCTCACTTACAACTACATATAACAATCTCCTCGCACAAAACAAGGCTCCTGAGTATCTTCTTATTGTAGGAGACCTTTCAATAATTCCCTCTTCGGGAGGCACATCTAATATTTCAGACCTTTATTATGGTGAGTTTGATGGCAACGGTGATTACATCCCAGAGTTGTTTACCGGAAGGCTGCCAGTTGCTGACACTAATCAATTGAAAATAGTACTGAATAAAATCATTGATTATGAGATGTTTTCATATTCATCATCAAATAATTTCTGGGAACGGACTGTTATCACTGCCGGGAATGATGCCGGCTATTCTAAGTATATGAATGGGCAGGTAACTTATCTGAAAAATAATTATTTCAATGATAATAACGGATTTGATGCAGTATCATGGTTATACCCGGTATCATATACCAGGGATGACTCACTTCTCCTGATGGTAAACAAAGGGCTTGGCATTCTTAACTATACAGGACATGGAGATGCAACAGGTCTGGCAGATCCGTCATTTAAGGTTTCAAATATATCCTCCCTGACAAATAATGATATGTATCCTGTTATTATTGCAAATGCCTGCCGCACTGCACAGCTGAGTGCTGCATCATGCTTTGGCAAGGAGGTGGTTATTGCTGACGGGAAGGGGGCTGTAGGTTATATAGGATGCACTAATGACTCATACTGGTCAGAAGATTTTTACTGGGCCTCAGGTGTT
>QKCK01000305.1 GCA_003245695.1 Bacteroidota bacterium
ATAATGGTGATGAGGTATTGATTCCAGATCCAGGATATCCGACATATGCGGCAGCCACAAAACTGGCAGGAGGGAAGGTCAGGTATTATGACCTTACTGAAGAGACAGGATGGATGCCTGATATTGAGAAAATTGAGGCTTCAGGACTTGATAAGGTAAAGATAATGTGGGTAAATTATCCACATATGCCTACCGGAAAGAGGGCTTCACGAGAGCTCTATGAGAAGCTGGTGGCATTTGCACAAAGAAACCGAATACTTATATGTAATGACAATCCATATAGCTTCATTCTTAATGGTGAACCACTAAGCATACTTGAAACAGAAGGAGCTAAGGATGTGGCTCTGGAACTTAATTCTCTGAGTAAATCACACAATATGGCGGGATGGCGCATAGGTATAGTGGCAGGTAACCGCGAGTATATTTCTGCCATACTCAGGGTAAAGAGTAATATGGATTCAGGAATGTTCCAGCCGTTGCAGGCAGCAGCAGCCAGGGCACTCAATGCTCCTGAATCATGGTATGCTGCAATAAATGATATCTATTCTGAGCGCAGAAAAGCAGCAGAAGAAATACTAAATGTTCTGGATTGCTCTTATGACCTGTCTCAGAGCGGAATGTTTCTATGGGGAAAGATACCGTCGGGATATGACTTCTCTGAAGACTTGACAGAAGAGCTGTTGTTAAATGCACATGTATTTATTACTCCGGGTTACATCTTCGGAAACAACGGACGTAATTATATCAGGATATCACTCTGCTCAACTGTTGAAATGCTGAGAGAGGCAAAAAAACGTATAGTGAGTAGATTAATCTTAAAAGAAAGAAGTCATTAATGGTAAACATAGCTATTGTCGGGCTTGGACTCATAGGAGGGTCAATGGCAAAGGGACTACGGAACAATGGTTTTACGGGTCATATTATTGGTGTTGACAGTAATCAGCATCATTGTACCATTGCAATGTATCGTGGTCTGGCTGATGAATATCTGCCACTTGAACAGGCAATTGAAAAATCAGATGTGATTATGCTCTGTGCACCCGTTGATACAAACCGTATTCTGGTGCGATCGATACTTGACACTATTGGCAATACAAATAAGGTTGTGACAGATATGGGTTCAATAAAATCTGATATTGCCAGGGAAGTGAAAGACCATCCTAATCGTGGAAGGTATGTCGCTGCCCACCCAATGGCAGGGACAGAATACTCAGGGCCAGCTGCTGCCATTGATAACCTCTTCATGAATAAAGTGGCGATTATTTGCGATAGTGATAAAAGTGACGATGATGCACTTAACCTCATAACCGCTCTCTTTAAATCACTTAATATGAAACTCATTTTTATGAAATCGTCTGACCATGATGTTCATGTTGCTTATGTGTCTCATATTTCACATATAACCTCATTTGCACTTGCATTATGTGTCATGGAGAAGGAGAGAGATGAAAAAAACATACTCTCACTTGCCGCAGGTGGTTTTGAGAGTACTGTCAGGCTGTCAAAAAGTAATGGAGATACATGGGCTCCGATTTTTACAGGTAATTCAAGCTCAATTCTTGAGGCAATTGATACTTATATTGAAAAGATAAATCTATTTAGAAAGTATATTGAGCAGAAAGATGGTGATGCCCTCAGGGATCTTATGAAATCTGCAAATGAAGTAACCCGAATTCTTAATCAGTAAAAACTGAACTATGACTACAGATATTAAAAAAGATAGCATTCTGGAAGTTACACCTTTAAACGAGTGGAGGGTGTATAAGGGGAGACCACTTATAATGGCTGGCCCATGCAGCGCTGAGAGTGAAGAGCAGGTCATGGAGACAGCACGGGGTATAGCTGAATCAGGTAGAGCAGACATTTTCAGAGCCGGGATATGGAAGCCTCGAACAAGACCTAATACCTTTGAAGGTGTTGGAAATATAGGTCTGCGTTGGCTGAAACAGGTGAAAGAAGAATTCAATCTGCCGGTGGCAGTTGAAGTAGCAACTGAAAAACATGTTTATGAGGCACTTAAACATGGTGTTGACCTCCTGTGGATTGGAGCCAGAACTACAGTTAATCCCTTTGCAATGCAGGAGATAGCTGAGACTCTTAAGGGAGTTGATGTTATGGTTTTGGTAAAAAATCCCATTAACCCTGAGACAGAACTATGGATAGGAGCACTGGAAAGAATTAGCAAAGCCGGAATAAAAAAGATAGGCGCAATTCACCGTGGGTTTTCATCATATGAGAAGACTTCAATGCGCAACCAGCCTAAGTGGCAGATACCTATTGACCTGAGACAAAGGATACCTGATATCCCTCTTATATGTGACCCCAGTCATATGGGTGGAAGCAGGGCTTATCTTCAGGAATTGTCGCAGAAAGCCATGGACCTCAATTATGACGGACTGATGATTGAGACTCATATTAACCCGGAATCAGCGTTAAGTGACAAAAAACAACAGATAACACCTGATGAACTATCTCTTCTTCTCGACAAAATTGTGCTTAGAAACCCGACTTCTGGTGATGAAAGCTTTGTAAATACTCTTGATGAACTAAGAAGCCAGATTGATATTTTTGATGATCAGCTCTTTGAGATTCTTGAGCGAAGAATGCTTATTGCAGAAACCATTGGCCGTTACAAGAAGGAACATAATATTACCATTCTTCAAAGTCAGAGATGGAGAGAGATAATCGACAAGGCAGTTGCAAAAGGTGAAAAACGGGGACTGACACCTGAATTCATTACAACAATCCTGGAAGCAATCCATCAGGAATCAATT
>QKCK01000035.1 GCA_003245695.1 Bacteroidota bacterium
GACTAAACCAACTGAGCTAACGTCCCTTCTTTTTTCCTTTTTTATCTTTAATGACCCCTTGCTTGTCATCCGCCAGCCGGCGGACTAAACCAACTGAGCTAACGTCCCTTTTTTATTCCTTTTTTATCTTTAATGACCCCTTGCCTGTCATCCGCCAGCCGGCGGACTAAACCAATTGAGACATCATTTTCAGGTGATGCAAATATAAGACATTTTCACAAATCTCAAAGCCACAGTCTACAGCTATTATATGCATGATAACATTTTGACATTATCACCATTCTTGTAACCGGAGAATAGCTGCAGCCTGTTGCTTTGAGCAATATGCTATCTTGACACCTCGATAAGCTCAATAGCCGAGACCAGTTTGCCATTCTTATCGTATGACTCGGTCTTGACGGTACCTATGCCTTTGGTGTACCACTCAATGCTTTTGGTGTTTACTGTTATTCCCATCGCAACCGCTTTAACATCGCTGGTGAACCTGTAACATGTGAAGGTGCCTCCCTTAACAGTGACATCCTCAATGGCCTCTATCTTACGGTTAGTAACATCGGCTGACATTTTCATATTGGCAAATCCCATGCTCATTGTCATAAGTATATTGGCATCAGGAAGTGTCATTCCGGGTTGCGGGTCAGCAGGCACCTTCATTGAGTTACCTGTTATTGTAACTTCAGAAGGTATCTCACCGTTTTGTGCAAAGGCTGACTTATTGAGAAAGGCTCCCATGTCAAAGCTGATAACACCATCTCTCTGATGTATGGTTATCTCTTCTTTATATATAAGCTCATCTTTAGGACCATCATTCTCAACAAGATATGTAATATCAAGATCGTCGCCATTTACATTTACTGCTGTAATGGTATATTTAAAACTCCCTGTAATCTTGCCTTTCTTGTCTGTTGTCTGATATTTGAGTACTGTACCCACTTTTGTCGGGAAGAATGTCTCCTGGGCGTAAAGAGACAGGCTTGTCACCATAATGACAGCCATTAATAACAGTCGTTTCATAGGTGTGAGTTTTTGGTAATGTGTTTTAGCTTTTAAACCTTACATATTCAATAATAAATTGCAGGTTAAAATTGCAACAGATATTACTGGTTGTGATCCCCCTTTGTAGGGTTTTTACGTTTTCCTGAACAGAAGAGTACCTGTTTTCTGAATAGAAATGTCAGAAGCTCACCTTTACAACCCATACATAGTCTGTTGGAGGATTGTTACGTATTGCCACCGGCATTGTTATGTCAAACCCATCCTGATTGTTGCTCCACTTCAGGTTTACCTTTGTTCCGGGCATAGTAACCACGGCACCGGAAGGTATCTTTATTCCGTTCATTGATATCACCGAAGGCATTTTCTCTCCCTCATCTGCAAGGTAGAAGAGATACCATGTATTATCTCCTTTTCTGTTAATGCATACCTTACCATCCTTATATGGTGCCAGGGCTCTTGTTCCGTAGATTGCCTCGCCATTGACCTTCATCCATTGGCCAATGTCATCAAGCAGCTTATAGGCATCCTCGGGCCATGATCCATCAGGTGCCGGACCGATGTTAAGCAGCAGGTTACCTCCCTTAGTCACTATATCAACAAGCATATGTACAGCCTTTCTTCCGGACATAAAGACAGGGTTTGGAGCCCAAGCCCATCCTCCTCCTGCAATAATACACGACTCCCAGGGATATGGCAGTGCCTTGTCTGGCACAGTATTCTCTGGAGTAAGATAATTCTGGTTCTTGCCATATACTGCCCTGTCAACAACGATGATGCCAGGCTGTTTCTCACGAGCTTTTGCTACCAGCTCATCCATCCTTATATCCTGACTCTGGAGATGAGTGAACTTATACTCTTTTGATGTCATCTGTCGTGCTATCTCTTCATCACTCATTGCCCGAACCCATCCGCCATCAAGCCACAGTATATCTACTTTGCCATAGTCTCCACCCAAAAGCTCCATTATCTGTCCCTGAGTGTATCCGACAAATTTCTCCCATCGTTCAGGATAAGAGGGTATGTTATAGTTGACATTACGGTCAGGTGTGGCAAAATTGGGCCACCAGTAATACTCGCTATGCCAGTCAGGCTTGGAGAAATAGGCCCCTGCCCATAATCCTTCGGCTCTGAAAGCGTTAAAAACCTCCTTTGTAATATTTGCCCGTGGATTCACGCTGAAAGGACAGTCTGGTGCTGTTACTTTGTAGTCTGACAATTTTGTGTCAAACATAGCAAAGCCATCATGATGTTTTGTGGTGAAAACCACATATTTCATGCCGGCATTTTTTGCTGCCTGAGCCCATCGTTCCGGGTTAAACCCTACAGGGTTAAAGCTAAGTTTCAGATTCTCATACTGTTTTTTGTATTCCTCATAGTCAGGGTTTTTTCTCCGGCACCAGTCTTCATCTTCGGAACAGATAGACCATGACTCAACTATTCCCCACTGGCTGTAGGGGCCCCAGTGCATTAGCAGTCCAAACTTCAGATCCTGCCACTGTTCAAGCTTCTGAAGCACCAGCGGGTCTGTTTCAGCGACATATCTCTCATCTTCCTGGCAATAAGAGAGCTGCGTTGTGGCAGCTGACACTAATGCTGCCAATAGAACAACCATCAGATTCTTTTTCATAGAGCTGTGTTTTTATGAAAAGTCAAATCCTGAAATATAGACAGGATTATCGTAAAACGTCTCCTTCTCTTCATCAGTTACATTATTGAAAGATGCATATACCAATCCGGGTTTTGCATTAAGAATTCTGTTTATGGCTCCCATCCTGCGATTGGTATGCAGCTTCTCATACAAGGCTGAGTGATCATCAAGCCATGTTAGTGCGGTGTGGTAACCTTCCCCGGCACATACAGCCTCGAACAGATCCGGCAGAACGTCTTCTCTTCCATCTTTGCAGTAGATAGCGCTGAGTACGAGGTAACGAAACTCGCCGGGACGGAACAGTCTTCTGAAAAAAGGCATATATGGCATTATCTTCATAAGAATCCATCCCCATACACCTGGCATATTCACAATACTGTAACAGGTAGGTATGGCACACAGACCTGCAATGATCTCTTCCCCTTCCTTTAAAACATAATAGTTGTCATTATGAAATGTGAACTCATCTGTATAGAAGCTGTGTCCTGCATAATAATCCTTCAGCTTCGCCTTCATCACAGGGATCATGTCAGGAGTAATCCTCATAACATCAGGGTTTTTACGTGGTGAGAAACGGCTGAAAGCAAGAGTAAGGAATGATCTTATATATTCATATCCGGCTTGATGTATCAGGTTCTTTGACCTCTCATTTTTGCTCTCAACATATGCATACATCACATGCCTGTCGTTATCATTCCCTGTTTCTGATGATAAATACCAGGGCTTACTTAGCATCGAGAAGATCTTATGTTTGAATGACTCCTGCAGGTGTGATGAATGTCCCTTGCCAGCCAGACCATTGGTTACGGTCTGGTAGGCACTTCTGAAAGTAAGATACCTGACATGAGTTGAGTCATATTTCTTTCCGGAGGTTTCTGTAACACGACGACATAATCCTATTACACCTGTCAGTTCATCTTTTTTATACAGAGCCAGAAATGATATTCCCTTTCCGTAAGCCATTATCTTTTCAGGTATGCGCTGCATTGTGTACTGCATCCCGCCTTCAGCCCCTATAACAGCGCTCTTGAGGAGTGCCATGATGTCATCGTCAGGCTCATCGGTCAGTCTTACTTCAAGCCTCTTATATTCCAGAAGATTCTCTTTTACCATGAGAAAAACTATAAAAATGCCTCAGACGGCAATGGTTTAAATTATATGCAATTTACAAAAAAGAGGCTCTGCCTTGCCTGCCTCCCTGCCTTTTCCACTGCTATTCTGCAAGAAAAGCTCTGGCAAAGGCGATATCTTCAGGAGTTGTTATTTTTATGTTCTCCCTGTTTCCCGGTGTAAGATGAACCTTGTAGCCGGCGGCCTCGGCTACTGAGGCATCGTCAGTGAACGATTCATCGCATTGCTGTTGATAGGCATTTAGAATCAATGATGCCTGGAACACCTGAGGCGTCTGTATAAGTCGTATCTCATTCCTGGGGACAATCATATTGGTTCCCCCTTTCTCAATTCTTACAGAATCAGCCGGCTCAATAAAGGGGATAGCCATGCCATATTTCTCAGCATCATCAAAACATCGTTTCAGGGTATCAAAGCTTACCAGAGGCCTGACACCATCATGGACAGCAACAAAAGCATCATTATCATTGATAAGGGAAAGGCCTGCCCTGACAGAGAAGTACCTTTCGCTTCCGCCGGCAATAACCGTGTGGGGGATATTAAATGACATTGATTCAGTCATCTCACTCCATGCAGATAAATGAGCCTCCGGTAAAACAACAATAATATGCATCAAAGGATCAAATTCATGGAAGCGGGTTATAGTATGCATTAATACCGGTTTATCACCGATAATGATAAACTGTTTGGGAATAGTGCTCCCCATACGCCGCCCCACTCCTCCTGCAACTATGATAGAGTATCGATTCACTGCTGTTGAAATGATATTATGGAAACGGCTCTGCTGAAAGAGAGCCGTTCCAATATTATTGTTTCATATAAAGATATCGTTTTATACTACGCTTCGGCGTCTTGGCAAACTCCTCAGGGTGTAGCCGGAAGCGGGCAACAGCCATATAATCAGGAAGCCTGTGATTTACCTCTTTTCTTATATCATCAAGAATCTGTGGCAGTTGCTTTTCTGTGATGCCATTCTTTGCGACCTGCTCCATATCAGGGAAGATGAGACCCACCAGTTTATTGTCCTCACTGATGACCACCGATTCAGAGACATAAGTGTAGTTATTTATGATTGATTCTATCTCTTCAGGGTAGATATTTTTTCCTGAAGGGCCGAGGAGCATATTCTTTGACCTGCCTCTGATATAAATATTTCCTTCACTGTCGATAACTCCCAGATCGCCGGTATGGAACCATCCTTCACTGTCGATAACTTCTCCTGTTGCCTCTTCATTCTTGTAATAGCCAAGCATAACATTATCACCACGCAGTATTATCTCACCCACAATGTTTTGTGGATCTTCAGAGTCAATAGAGACCTCCAGGGTATCAACAGATTTCCCTGATGCTCCAAGCTTTGTGGTATCCCATGAGGTATAGCTTATCAGCGGGCCACACTCTGTCATTCCATATCCGACAGTAAAACGTAATCCTATTCTCCTGAAGAATTTCTCAGCGTCAGCGTTGAATGCAGCACCGCCGATGACCACCTCTTTAAAGTTTCCTCCAAAAGAGGTATTTAGTTTTTCCTTTATTTTCTTATGCAGAATGATGTTGACAAGGGGTATCCTTAGAAGTATCTTCATCAAAGGCTTGTCTATTATAGGTAACAGCTGTTTCTTGTATATCTTCTCAATAACAAGAGGAACCGAAAGAATAAGACGCGGTCTTATCTCTTTAAATGCCTGAAGTATTATCTGAGGAGATGGTGTTTTAGTCAATATTGTAATATGGCACCCAAAAGTAAAAGGAAAGAGGAATTCAAATGCACAGCCATAGGTGTGTGCCAGCGGGAGGAAAGAGACAAGGGGATCGCCTGGTTCGAGAGGCATATGCTTTTGAGCAAAACGTGTGTTGGCAGCAAGGCTTCTGTGAGGTATCATCACCCCCTTTGAAAAACCTGTAGTGCCTGAAGTATAGCTTATCACAGCCAGCTTGTCATTTTCAATGGCAGAGAATTTTATGTCTTCCTTTCTGAGTTCAGGATATTGTTCCTCAAACATCTTATCCCTGTTCAGATATGCTGCCCTGGAGCTATCATCAACAGCCAGTATCAGACCAAAGTTCTCAAGGCTCACTACTGAACCAAGCTCAGCCATTCGTTTTTTATCAAGTGTCTCCCATATCTTGTCATCGACAAAGAGAATGCGGGAATCTGAGTGGTTAATAATGTTAGTGAGGTCTTCAGGCCTGAAGTCAGGTAATACAGGTACAATTACAGCACCATAGGTTATTACGGCAAGGTAAACAACACACCAGTTGGCTGAGTTCTTTCCTATAAGGGCAATCTTATCGCCCTCCTTTATGCCTATCTCTCTGAATACTATATGTGTCTTTAAGATTTTCTCAGCAATCTCCTTATAGGAATAACCTTTCTCACGATAGTTTGAAAGAGCTTCTATCTCCCAGTTCTTTTTTATGCTCTCTTCGACATAAGTAATAAAACGTTCCTGTATCATATGCTTTTATTCTTGAAACCTATACAAATTTATTCTTTTTGTGCAATTTTAGAACACGTTAGATAAAATACATTATCAGTAGCATTAGAGTCATTATGAGGTTTACTGCTGTAAAGACTATATTAAATCGTACGCGATGATGTGAGAAGTGAGTGAGCTTGCGTGAGAATATTGCTACTGTAGGGACAAAGACAATAATCAGAAGCAGAAAAAATTCGATGCCTGGGAAGACGGAATAGAGTCCGTAACGTGACAGGCTGGCGAAATAAAGTACTACAAGAGTAACGATGAGATATAGAAGATAGCTGCTTTTGAGTGCGAAGGTTGAAAGTGGCCGAGAGTGATGAAGGCGATGAGGTTTAAGGTAGGCATAGGCCAGGGCAAATACCAGTATGCAGAATAATGCCCCAAGGATATAATTAAGTATTTCAGGAAAGTTTGCTATGTTTCCTCTCATTATCTACTACTCTCTGTTTGACCATATCAATGAGCTGGCTCCCAGTACAGCAGCGTTCTGGGTGCTGAGCTCTGAAGGCAGCAATTTCACTTTACCCTTATAGATGCTAAGCATGTTTCTTTCCATACTCTCACGGGTAGGTTCAAAGATAAACTCTTTTGCCAGGGCAAGTCCTCCAAAAAGGAAAATTGCTTCGGGATTTGTTGTTGCCACAACATCGGCAAGTTTAAAGCCAAGCATGGCACCGGTATGTTCAAAAGCCTTTAGTGCAATAACATCACCGTTTTTTGCGGCTTCAAAAATTCTTCTTGAGTCGAGTTCGTCAAAGCTGTATGCCCTCAGCTCGCTCGAAACAAGACTGTTTGCAAGGAGCTTGAGTACGGTGCGTTTAATTCCGGTAGCCGATACATAGGTCTCAAGACACCCCTTACGGCCACAGCCACACTCTCTGTCAGATGATGGCTGTATAAGCGTATGCCCTATCTCACCGGCAAAGCCATCAGCACCGTATACCAACCTTCCATCAACCACAAAGCCGCTGCCAAGACCTGTGCCAAGAGTAATTACAACAAAGTTCTTCATATCCTTTGCACCACCGTATACCATCTCCCCTACGGCTGCTGCATTAGCATCATTTGTCACAATAACAGGCAATTCGGTATGTCGGTGAAATACCTCTGCAAGATGGATAACACCTTTCCAGGGAAGATCAGCAGCATACTCAATAGTACCCTTATTAATATTACCCATCGGAGCCCCGATGCCAAACCCCAGAATCTCAACATCAAAAACAAGCCTTGACTTAACCAGCATTATTTTCTCATAGAGTGCAGCAACGAACACTTCTATCTCACCATAAAATGTTGTATTGATAATATCTTCTCCGAGTATTTTCCCATTACGGTCAACAAAGCCGAAGACAGTATTTGTACCACCGATATCAATGCCGACAACAACCTGTTCTTTTTCCATTGTAGAAAACAAAAATGAATGTAAATATAATGTTTACATTCATTTTTTTGAAAAATATATTTGGCTTGTGACGCTCTTATCAGGCAGGTTTGTATTCATTTCCCACCTTACGTGCCCGTGTTGGTTTGTCAAGGTTTATGCCAAGGGCAAGTCCTGTTTCTACAAGCAGGTTCCATCCTGCGGCCAGCTCTGTATATGGTGAAAAGTCACCGCTGTCAGGTATCAGGATAGTTGTAAATCTTGTGGGGCGAGGTGAAATAGCAATCACTTTCAAGCCAACGCCTTTTTCCATTGTCTCTGCAAACTTCTCCTCTTCATCAGGGAAAGGATTGACCCAGATAAGAACCTCATCAGCATTCATCACTTCCTCAATACCATGTACCGCATAAGTGCCTTCAAGGTACCCTGATCGTTTGCGTGTTATCTCATTGGTCTTTAGTGCCAGTTCCTCAGCCACACCATTATTGCGGCCAGCAAACCATATTACCGGTGCCGATGCAATCCTTGATGTTATCTGAGGGTCTATCTCAAGAGTAAGAGCTTTCTCAAATGCCCCGGCAGCACCAGGTAATGATTCAAGTGTAACCTTCTCGAGCAGGTGCTGCAGGGCATCATAAAACAACGCCTGTTCTACCACTGATTTTGTTGCAGCTACGGCATCTTCTTTCCCACAGGCAAGTACATGCGTTGCATCAGAGAGCTGCTCCAGCTTTGTATCCTTGTTGGCCGTCAGCCCAAACAGTCTCTTATGACCACCACTATGCAATTTGGTCAGAAGTCTTATTACTTCCTTGGTCTGGCCGGAGTTGGAGGCAGCAAAAACAGTAACATCATTCAGATTATATTCCATGGCCTGTGTTGCGCCTTCTGTGATTACAGGCACTTTATAGTTCTTGCGCATCTTTTCATAAATAGCCCTTTTCGCCGGAAATATTCTGCTGCTCCCCTCACCTGTAAGGAAAAGAGCCTTGCTCTCCTGTACAGCATTGCAAAAACGTTCTGCCACAGCTGCATCAAACCCGGCAATGACGGAAGGAGTCTCCATCATCTCTCTTATCAGAGCATATTTAGTATATTTTGCATCATTCAGATTCATAGTTTAATCTTTTCATCGTTAACAATAAATTCAGCCAGGTCTCTCTGTATCTGAGGCTCTTTCTGGAAGCCACCTCCAAGGTGCTGCCAGTATACCTCTGCATATTCTACTCCTGCCATCTTGCCATACTGCCTGTTGCCATCAAGGACATAACCAAAAAAGTCATCAATCTTATGCATGTGCTTCATCAGTTCAAGCTGTGAATGATGCTTTCCCAACATCTCTTCCTTTGTCTTCACCACTGAGGTTACATCGACAAAGAAATTGGGCGGTGTAATCTTTACCCCAAGAGGGTCACACAAGGTAAGCGGTGAAGTATGATAAAGCAGTGGAGTTATGGTAAGGGGTTTCTCTGCTACAGGCACCGGGTCAAGAGAAGCCACCATAGCTGCTGCTTCGACTATTGCTGCCGTTGCCCTGTGATCAGGGTGATAGTCATTGGGCAGATGTGTGAAAACGATGCCGGCACCTACCTTACGCATAAGTGAGATGACCTTTAACCGCATCTCCTTTGTGTCATACAGAGAACCATCAATGCCCTGCATTGAATAATACTCTGCATCAAGCACAGCTGCAGCCTCCTTTGCTTCATTAAACCTTACCTTTGCCGTCTCTTCCATTGACATGTTACATCCTCCCAGATCACCACCTGTCATGGTAGCAATAACTATTCGATAACCTTTGTTCTTTAAAAGTTTAAGAACTCCGGCATTCCATGCTTCAGCATCATCAGGATGAGCATGTATTGACAACACTACCTTATTAAATTCCATTATTTTTTAACTATTAATTACTTAACCATTATTTCTTTAAGCCTTACAAACTCGGGGAGAACACCGGTAAGGGGCTTCATATATTTTACAAAAGCATCTGACACAAAATTTGCTTCCTCATTAAAATATTCAGCTGGCATCGGTTTTGCGGCAATAGCTACATCCTTTAATGGTACTTTGCCAAATTCTATTACATACGGGTCATCTGATACTCTCTTCATGGCTATCATGAAGCCTGAGTCTCCCTTCTCTGCAAGATTAACCGCAGCTACACCACACTGGTATGCCTCCTGCAGATCAGTCTCAAGGGCCCTGACAAAGTCACTCATTATTAATGACTCCGTTATCTGAAATTCACCTCTCAGTCCAAAGGTCTCTGTAATCATCCTGTGAAGATTGACGGCAACGCTTGTGCCCCCCATGGCTCCGAACTCAATGTTACTGAATTTGTCCTTTGTCATGGAGGCGCTGACAGGTGTCCCGTCAGCATATTTCAACCCCTCACCACATACGATAGAGACCCAGCCAAACCGCTTTATTACATTATCAACGTCAGATAGAAACTTCTCCCTGCTGAAATGATGCTCAGGTGTATATATAAGATGAGGCGCATCATCCTCATCCCTCTTTGCCATAGCCGTGGCAGCAGCCAGCCAGCCGGCATCACGGCCAATGGTCTGATAGATGACAAACTGGTCCACCATCTTCATGTCACGGGCAAGAACACCTGCCTGTCGTACATTAAGTATGTTCGACCATGCTGCAGAAGCAAATCCCGGTGTGTGATCGGTACCGAAAAGATCATTGTCAACGGTCTTGGGTATTCCTATGCCATGTATCTCATACCCGTTACTGTTACACCAGGCCTCAACACGGTTTATGGTGTCCATGGTGTCATTACCTCCTATAAGAAAGAAGTATCGTATATTGTGTCTCTTCAATACCTCAAGTATCTTCG
>QKCK01000287.1 GCA_003245695.1 Bacteroidota bacterium
AGAATATGTTTCATCCTGAATTTTTTTGATCTGTCTCAATAAACCTTAAATGCCTTATAATGCCGTGAATAATTAAGGGATATTCACAGGTGACAGCAAATCAGTGATCGCATTTATATACGGATGTACATGGGCCAATTCAGAATAAAATGCAGATAGCCTGAAGAGAATTTTTGTTTTTAATAAGTGGACTGATTTGATTATACATCTTTAGCAGGTGTTTGCTTTGTCTTTTTTTTGAACAAATCTCTGAAAAGGTTTTTGAACCATCTGAGTCTTCCTGCTATATGTATTAACAGGAAAACAAACAACAGTATGGTAAGCTTGTCGTGCAACTCAATCATTAACTTCCTTATCATTTCAGATCCTTCTGCAATATGTATTATCCATGACAGATATCCGGTTAGTGCTACCATCATGAATAGTGAAGTGAGGATAAGTGTCTTGTTTTTTCCTTTGAGCTTTTTGCCTTTAACAATACTCCGGTACCAGTTCCAGTGAAGTATGGTATGGGTGATGAACAGGGGTGTAATTAACAGTATGCTTGCCTTGTGAATCATAGCCCAGCTATAATAATCCATTTCAAGGTATCTGACAGATGTATTTATCAAACCATGACCTCCCATGTGGTAGCCAATCTGCAGAATAAATCCGGATAGGGCTGTAATGACTGTAAAAATCAGCAGGCTGATATTAATCGTTGCTGAGAGGCTTAAAGCAGAGGCTGTTTTCTTATCTTGTCTGCTGTTATGAACAGCAATAGCGCCTGACGGGCAATTTTCAATACAGTTCATGCATCCTGAGCAGCTTTTCGGGTTTGCAATCACTGTATGTTTATGCCATGGGAGGTCTATTTTTTTAAAAACCATGGAAGGGCATGCCTCAATGCATATCCAGCAGGCATTGCATTTTTTTGTATTCAGGCTGATAAACGGAGTGAGATTATTTTCTGATCGCATATTGAATAATTATTGCATGAAAATACTCTTTCTCAGTCGGCAGGGACGATAACAATTGTTAATAAATGGTTCTAGCTCTTCCTGTTTCTTATTCTGCTGAGCGATATCGGTGTTATGCCAAGGTAAGATGCGATATAGTGTTGAGGAACCCTTTTTATTATCTCAGGGTTGTTTTTCACCAGATCGTCATACCTTCTTTTTGGATTGTCCTTGATTCTTGAGAGGAAGAGATTTGCATAATTGCCCATTCTTTTGAAAATGATCTGCCTGAATCCTTCCTGTAGCTGCGGATACTGAGAGAGCAGTGTCTCAAAGTTATTCTTTGAAATGAAATACAATTCTGATGGCTCAATACTTTCGAGAGTGAACAGGCTTGGCTGATTGCCAAGGAAGCTTTCGATGGATGCCACAGGCTGATCTTCAAGGAAAAACTGCAGGGTAATGTCTTTTCCGTCGTTATTGAACCATAACCTGAGGCAGCCTTTTCTTACAAAATAGAGATTTTGTGCAATCTCTCCTTCATGTAGCAGAATATGTTTTGCCGGTACACTCAGATGTTGGAAGAATTTTATTGCTCCCCCCCAGAGTTCAGGGTTGAGGTCAAGCTCATTCATTATATATTTCAGCATTACAACTCTTTTTATATAAAGTAAAGATAACCTATGCAAATCCACAAAAAAAAGAGCTGGTTGTGATTATTAATCCTTTTTCTGCAAACAGGCCATTCTACTTATTATTTTTCTGTCATTTTGATCAATAAAAGCTATTTTTGATATTCCATAAATTTTTAGCAACATGTCATTAACAGAACAGATAGCAAAGGACCTCATTGAGGCAATGAAATCAAAAGACAAGATAGCTCTTGAGGCTATCAGAGCAGCCAAGACTGCCTTTATTCTTGCGAAAACAGATAAAGGAGCTGAAGCAGTACTTACTCCTGATGAGGAGATAAAAGTAATGCAGAAGCTGGTGAAACAGAGACGTGAGTCTGCCGCGATATATACAGAACAAAACAGACCTGAACTGGCCGAAAAAGAGACCATGGAGGCTGATGTGCTTGAGAAGTATCTGCCTGCAAAGATGAGTGCTGAGGAATTAGAGAAGATTCTCAAGGAGATCATTGTGCGGGTGGGAGCCAAAGCCCCTTCAGACATGGGAAAAGTGATGGGCGTAGCTTCCAAAGAACTGGCCGGCAAAGCTGACGGTAAAGAAATATCTGCTAAGGTTAAACAGCTTCTTGGCTAGATCACATCAGCTGTTTTTTTAGCAATATAAGTAAAATTTAAAGCAAGAATAGTCAAATTTAATTACTGATGGCAGTGATACTTTTGTGATCAAAAAATCACTGCTATATGAATAAAAACCAGAATATTGCATTAAATATTCCTGCTGTTATGGCAGGCGTCATGCTTTCTCTTTTTCTCTCGGCGCTTGATTATTCAATTGTATCAACAGCTATGCCAACCATTGTGGCTGGTCTGAAAGGGATGAGTCACTACTCTCTCCCTTTTACATCATATCTGCTTTTTTCAACTATTATAATTCCGGTAGCCGGTAAATTGTCAGATATATATGGACGCCGAAGAGTTGTATTGACGGGTATTATATTATTTCTTGTCTTCTCTCTGTTATGCGGATTGTCATCTGATATGGCATCGCTTATTATATTCAGAGGGTTTCAGGGTGCCTGTGGAGGAGTGGTTGCTTCAAGTGCTTTTATAATTACATCCGAACTTTTCCCTCCTGATCAACGCGGCAGATATATTGGGATTCTGGCTTCAATGCATGGTCTTGCAAGCATTCTGGGCCCTGTGGCAGGCGGTGTAATAACAGATTATCTGTCATGGCGCTGGATATTCTTTATAAATCTTCCTGTTGGTTTTGTCTCATTTATAATTCTATGGCGGCATTTACCAGTGCTGAAACATGAGGGATCGCCTGGCAGACTCGATTACAAGGGGGTGGTTCTGTTTCTTGCCTCCCTTTTTCCACTACTATTCTGTTTTGCTGAAGGCGGCAGGCTCTTTCGATGGTCATCACCGTTACTTATTCTTTTAATTGCAGTGGCGCTGTTGTTTCTCATTCTTTTTGTAAGGGCAGAGAAAAGATCTGAGTCACCGCTACTGCCTGCCGGAATGCTCTCAGAGAAAGTTTTCAGAAAATCACTATTTTCTGCGGCAATGGCTTATGTTGTGCTATTCGGACTTATCATTTATGTCCCATACCTCCTTCAGGTTGTTTTGAAGCGGGGGGCCTCTTTTACAGGTATGGTTAGCTGGCGGTATCACAGGCGGTTTCCTGCTTTCAAAATATAAACGTTTTCGCTTTTCGGCCATTCGTAACTTTACTATAAGCATCATTGGACTATTGCCTCTGATTATCTGTCAGACCCGGATACCTCTTCCATTGCTAATAATATCTATTATTGTTACAGGTATGGGAATAGGACTTAACTTTCCCGTGGTGAACCTGGCACCTCAATCCTTATTTCCGGCATCACAATTGGGTGTAATTATTTCCACCATTGAATTTTTCCAGATTATGGGAGGTGTAATCTCTACTTCAGCATTTGGAACACTTATTCATTACTCTCTTACTTCTATAATTGTAGTGTGTGTAGTCGCACTCATTCTGGGCCTGATATCAATGTCAACACTTGATGATGAGGCTATTAAAGAGGGGTTTAAGCACAGATAAAACATCTATAACGGATTAACAGGAAGCGCAATGTCATACTCAAGTATTTCAAAGTAGGTGTCTGAGTGCAGCTCTGGCGGATATATTTCCAGTAGCGGCTTGTCATCCGGTATGAATCCACTTTGTGGGAGCCATTCTCCATAAAGAAACGCATATCCGTCAGAAATCTCCTCACGGCTGCCCCTGAAATGATATATGGCATATCTCCCCCCTCGGATAACAGACCTCTTAACATCTCTGACATTACTGCAATACTCCTCTGATACAGTTATGCATGCTCTGTATCTGCATTTTTTCAAAGGTGTGATTCCAGGATTATCAAACGGCAACCCAATAAACAGAGTCTCTGAAGTAAATAACCCATGAACAGAAGCATATTTGCCAAGCCTGTTCCACGAATGCGGTATGCCAGAACGGTAGCCATCAAGAGTCTCAACGTAGATTATATAATAATCAGGTAGCTGTGTGATTTTAATGCTGCTGAGATCATTATTGACACCCCTCGGTTTGTCAGCCTCCTGAATATTGTTTTGTGAATGGAAATCATGTACATGCTTTCTGAAAAAATGCCGGGGTGATATCGAATAATGCTTTTTGAATGAACGCGAGAATAGTGATACTGATGAATATCCACACTCTTCAGCTATCTCAGTGACAGACTTATTGGGATGAAGAAATAGCTTGTTTGCAGCTCTCTCTAATCTTACCCTTTCAATATAATCATGCGGCGTCTCATCTGTTATAGCTTTGAAAACCCTGTGGAAGTGATATGGCGAGAAACAGGCTATTGACGAAAGCTTTTCAAGATTTATCTCTTCTGCCAGATGAGTAGAAATATAATCTATGGCGAGGTGTATCCTTTCGTTATATATTGCCTTTGAAGAAATCTGATTCATCTCACGACTCTGTCTTAGGTTGACAAAAATACAGCTTATTCGCAAGATAGAAATGAGATCGTATTTTTTTATGAGGAAACATAATTTATCAAAAGAAAGATTATATTTGCAAAAAAGAACAGGTGTTATTGTATGCAGACACGTAAGCCGGATATTGAACAGGCTATTCTGCTCTGTGCAGAAGAGGAGTTTTATGTCTATGGATATGAAGGAGCCTCAGTGAGGAGAATAATCAAAGCAGCTGATACGAGCATAGGAAACTTCTATAATTATTATGACAGCAAGGAATCCTTGTTCAATGCCCTGGTGAAGGACGAATACAGGAAGTTTGTTGCATTTATCAATAATCATGAGTCAGTAAGTAAGGAGTTTTCAGATTTTGATATTCAGGACTCTGATATATGGCGAAGAGATCCCGGGAAGGTGTTAAAGGAACTGGTACCCGGTGTTGTCAATGCTCTTATTCCTGATTTCGGAAGGCGCTTCGTTATCCTTATTGAGAGCAGTGGAGGAACCACCTATGCAAATGCACGTATTCAACTCATTGAAATTATCCGGGAGCATTTCCTTGAACATACCAGGGATGAGGGGATAAATTTAGCCATTGAATTTACAAACCTGCTTGCAGAGCAGTTTATCGATGGTTTCATCCGGATAATAAAAGAGAATCAGGAAGATATTGTTAAACGAAATAGTCTGCTTGCTGATTTCATTGTTTTCTTCTTCGCGGGTGCAATGGGATTGTTGGGCAGCAGGTAATTTTTTTTGCAGAAAAAACGAACATGTGTTATTAAATGGAAAAAGTGATTGAAGTTTGTGATCTTGAATTCACCTATAAACAGACCGGGAAAAAGGCTGTTGACAGAATGAATTTCAGTATCAGCGATGGTGAGGTATTTGGATTTCTTGGCCCCAGCGGGGCAGGGAAGACCACTACTCAGAGACTGATAATTGGTTTGATAAGGGGATACAGCGGAAGCATCAGTGTGATGGGGAAGGAGAGGAGTCTGTGGTCGAAGGATTTCTTTGAAGAGACAGGAGTGGCCTTTGACTTTCCGAACCTGTATCTGAAACTTACCGCTGCAGAGAATCTGAGACTGATAGCGGCATATTACCGCAAAAAGGTATCTGACATTGACATGCTGCTTGATGAGGTAGGGCTTCTGCAACACAGAGATCAGAGAGTAGACAGCTTTTCAAAGGGGATGAAAATGCGGCTGAACTTTGTGCGTTCACTGATGCATCAGCCACGGTTAATGTTTTTTGATGAGCCTACTTCTGGTCTTGATCCTGTCAATGCGCATGTTATTAAGGATATAATTCTAAGGCAGAAGAGAGAAGGGCGTACAGTCTTTCTGACTACCCATAATATGTCGGTGGCAGAGCAGCTATGTGACAGGGTGGCTTTTGTTGTCGACGGCAGGATTGTTGTCACCGGATCACCCAGATCATTGATGATAGAACATGGCACACGTGATCTGAAGGTCGGGTATTCTGAAAATGGTAATATCTGTGAGAAACTGTTTGATATGGAAACTCTTGGTACAAACAGCGATTTTCTCTCTGTCATAAATGAAAAGAAGGTTATCTCACTTCACAGCTGCGAGGCTTCACTGGAAGATATTTTTATAAAACTGACTGGAAAAAGATTGGTATGCGAGTAGTAAATGCGTTTTTTTCAGATATGCTGTTTATGTTTAAACAGGGATTCTTCACGGTGTATGTGATAGTGATAGGTATCTATTCAGTTATACTCTCATTTCTCCCTGATGATATTGCACCTATGGCTACAGCACTTACGGTTTTCTCAGATCCTTCTGTCCTGGGACTCTTCTTTATCGGGGGGGTAATAATGCTTGAGAAAGGGCAGGGGGTTCTTTATGTTTTGGTGACCACACCATTAAGAAGCAGGGAGTATCTTTTGTCAAAGATATTGGCTCTGACTGTTCTTGCTCTTCTGTCATCATTTGCTATCGCTGTTATGTCAACTCATGTAAGAGTGAATTGGCTTCTCTTTGCCTTGTCAGTGGCTTTAACCTCATCATTCTTCACTATGTGCGGTGTGATAATAAGTGCCTCATGCCGGAATGTCAATGAATACATGTTGAGGATGGTGCCTTATATGATTCTCTTTGTATTACCCTGCTTCTCTCTTTTGGGCTTTCCTTTTTCATGGCTCTTCCTGGCTATACCGTCAGTGGCGGCCCTGAAGCTGTTGCTGGGAGCATACTCAGGTATATCCCCCATGCTGGCTGCCTCTCTTCTGCTATATCTTGCACTGCTCAGTTATCTTCTCTTCAGATTTACTCTGAGAGTATTTGAACGTAAAATAGTATTTAACGATTAGCTATGGTTTATCTACTACATCTTCGTAACGACGTAAGACAGATTGTCAGGGAACCGGTGATGCTCATTCTTTTGCTGGCTCCGCTACTGATTATTGCTCTTTTCCGTGCTCTTATACTATTCCTGGTGCCATTCCTGGAAGCAAAGACCGGACTTGACCTCTTATTTTGGAGCCCATATATTCTCTCATTTGTTTTACTAATGATACCTGGGTTATTAGGTATTGTAACAGGCTTTATGCTGATTGATGACAGGGATGGCAACATAACTGAACTATACTCAGTTACACCTATGGGCCGACGTATGTATCTTGTGAACCGGTTTTCACTGACGGCTATTCTCTCTTTTGTATATACTTATATTGCATATTATGTATTGCAGCTATTTGAAGTACCTTTTGTTACTTTGTTTTTTCTGGCTCTTCTTCTCTCTTCTGAGTCAGTGATAATTGCTCTTCTGCTGTTTAAAGGTGCTGATGACAAAGTAAAGGGATTGACATATGCCAAAGGACTTAACTTCCTGAGCATATTCGCCTTTGCTGATCTGTTTTCATTAAAATGGTTTTCTGTGATCTCATATCTCTTCCCTTCATACTGGATTTCTTTTATAATCATAAATTCCACAATGCCATTGTCATATATTGCCTCTCTGGTTGTTCATTTGCTGTGGCTGGTTCCTCTTGTCAGGATGAAAAAGTAAAAACGGAACTCTGGCCCGGTCAGGTTAAACTGTTATCTTTGTTGACAAGAAAGAGAGATGAATATGAAAAGGTTTTTTCTTCTTGTTATAACGGCATTGGTTTACTGTAATAGTTTTAGTCAGTCATTTAAGGTGGCTACCTATAATCTCAGGTTTGACAATCAGAGTGACACTGCTGATCTGTGGGTGAACCGTGAGCCATTTATTGCCGGTCTGATCAGGTTTAATGGCTTCGATATATTCGGGACTCAGGAGGGGCTTTATCATCAGTTGCAGCAGCTAAAAGATGATCTTCCAGGCTATGATTATATTGGAGTGGCCAGGGATGATGGCGATAAGAAAGGGGAACACTCTGCAATTTTCTTTCGTACAGACCGGTTTACACTGGAGGATAGCGGAAACTTATGGTTATCATCAGACACCAGCAGGCCAAACCTGGGATGGGATGCCGCCTGCATAAGGATCTGTACATGGGGTTTGTTTCGTGATAAACTGACAGATAAAGAATTTGTAATGTTTAATGTTCATTATGATCATGTTGGAACGGTTGCCAGAATGGAGAGTTCAAAACTGATGCTGAGGGCAGTTGAAAAGATTGCCGGTGAAAAGCCCGCCATTCTCACAGGCGATTTCAACGTGACTGAAAACAGCGAAAGCTATCTGTTGCTGAAGAACTCTGCAATGCTTGAAGACTCTTACGATCATGCTGCTATAAAGTTTGCTCCTTCAGGTACTTTTAATGGTTTTGATGTCAATTCGAAACCGCTTGGGCGAATAGATCATATTTTTGTCACAGGGGCATTTACGGTTAGCCGTTATGGCATTCTGACAAATATATACAATGGTCATTGTCCGTCAGATCATTTCCCTGTTATGGTTGAACTGTCATTTTAATCTCCCGATATGAATAATATTTCAAAAACAGCTAAGACATTCACTTTGATTATCCTGGTTTGTCTGATCTCTGCAAGTGTTGCTTTCTCTCAGTCGGGCCAGACGCTGAGATTCAATAGTGACGGCACGTTCAAGATAGTCCAGTTTACAGACATTCATTTGAGCTATAACACTTCAAAATCTGATAGTGCTCTGGCTCTTATAAGGAAAGTCATCTCAGAAGAGAAACCTGATCTTATAATAGTAACAGGTGATGTGGTCTGTTCAGCCAATACGCGTGAGACATGGATTGAAGTAACAAAGCCTTTTATTGATTCTCATACACCATGGGCTGTGGTTCTTGGAAATCATGATGATGAATTTGAGCTAAAGAGAGCAGAGATTATTGCACTGATAGAGAAGCTTCCATACTGCATGACAGTAAACGGACCTGATGAAATAGCAGGTAATGGAAACTATGTCATGAAGATATCTTCATCGCAGGCTGATGCTACAGCTGCTCTTCTCTATTGTTTTGACTCACACAGTTACTCAACAATAAAGGGGCTCAAAGGATATGGCTGGATCAGCTTCAACCAGGTACAATGGTACAGGCAACAGAGTGAGGTGTTTAAAATCGAAAATGGCAATAAGCCTCTTCCTGCACTTTCATTCCTTCATATACCGCTTCCTGAATACAAAGAGATAAAGTCATTGAATACCACGGCAGGAGATAATAATGAGAATCCCTGTTCTCCCTTGATAAATACAGGACTGTTTGCTGCCATGAAAGAGATGGGTGATGTGATAGGGGTATTTGCCGGTCATGATCATGTTAACACCTATATCGGCTGCCTGTATGATATCTGTCTTGGTTATGGTTGTAAAACAGGTTATGAGAACTATGGCTACCTTGAGAAGGGAGCAAGAGTGATTGTGCTATATGAAGGTGAGCGAGAATTCAAAACCTGGATAAGGCATCTTGATCCTACTCCGCTTTTCACAGTTACATACCCGGAGTCATTTACTACAGAAGAAAAATAAGCAATAGTATTTCGGGAACCTGCTATTGCTTATTTTTCTTTACCACCAGGAGTTGCACTCTTACATACATGTTGTGAGTTTACACTCCTCAACTGTTTGCGTGCGGATGACATGTAAGTCTGTTAAATAAGTGCCTTCCTGTTTATTCCAGATTCTTTCTGATTGCATCCATCAGTTGTGATCTGCTGTGAACGCCGGCCTGCTTGTATTTTACCTCACCTTTCTGAAAGATCATAAGGGTAGGAACACCTCTGATGCCAAATCTCATGGCGATGTCATTATTTGTATCAACATCGACCTTTATTACCCTTATCTTTTCACCTAGTTCCTCTGCTACCTGTTTAAGTATTGGTGCCTGCATCTTGCACGGCTGGCACCATTCTGCATGGAAGTCAACCACAACCGGCCGGATGTCACTGGTTATATCGTCAAAACTGCCTTTCATTTTGTTTTATTTATCTGTTGTACAAGAAATTCCTTTGATTTTACTCCCACAAACCGCTGCGCCTCTTTACCATTCTTAAACAGTATCATGGTGGGTATGTTACGCACCTGATACCTTTGTGCAAGAGACTGATACTCTTCCACATTCACTTTCCCGACATATGCCTTGTCTTTCAACTCATCAGCTACCTCATTGAGTACCGGGGCCATCATCCTGCATGGAGCACACCATTCAGCCCAGAAATCGACCAGCACAGTTTTGTCTTTGGTCTGGTGGTTGAAATTTTTATCTGTCAGTTTTAAAATGTGCTCATTGTCTTCAACGACAGGAGTGTTTTTAAGCTTATGGCGCCCCCAGACAATCATCAACAGGAAACCTATTAAAACAGTTACCATGATTATTAGTGTTGTATTCATTTCAAACGGTTGCTAAGTGTTCTTTTTTTGCTCTCTTTTCATGTATGTAGTTCGTCGCTGCAAGAGCTGCTACAGTGGCGTCACCCACTGCTGTTGTCACCTGGCGGTAGCGTTTGGCAATGCTGTCACCTGCAGCAAAGACACCACCGAGGCTGGTTGACATATCGGCTTTTACTATTATCTCTCCCCACTGGTTTGTCTCAATCTTATCAGCAACGAATTCGGTGTTTGGGATGTAGCCAATAAAGACAAAGGCCCCATCTGTTCTGTAGTTGTATGTCTTACCTGTTTTCAGATTTCTGATGTCTACGCTTTCAAGACTCTCATTGCCATTAAATCCTGCCACTGTTGACTCCATTATGAACTCTATCTTCGGGTTCATCTGTGCTTCTTTTATTGCATGGTCAAAGGCCTGGAAGTGATCGAACTGATGTATAATTGTCACCTTGCTTGCATACTTTGTCAGTGATACTGCTTCCTCAAGTGCTGAGTTACCTCCTCCTATTACCACTATCTCTTTATCTGTGAAGAAATCTCCGTCGCAGGTGGCACAGTATGACACTCCTCTTCCCTTGAATTTGTTTTCACCGGCAACGCCGAGTGTGCGTGACCTGCCTCCTGGTGTGAGTATGAGAGTGTCAGCGGAATAAGATGTACCATCACCGAGGGTGACACTCTTTATCTCATCAGAAAGGTCAATTTTGCCTATTGTGATGTTTGATTTGATCTCGCATCCAAAGCTTAATGCCTGCTTTTTCATTATGGTTGCCAGTTGGTATCCGCTAATGCTTTCCACTCCGGGATAGTTAGCTATCTCATGTGTTAGCACCATCTGACCACCTACTGTCCCTTCATTAAGAATCAGCGTTCTGAGCCTTCCGCGCGACAGGTATATGCCCGCCGTCAGTCCGGCGGGCCCTGCCCCTACAACAATAGCATCATAGTGATTGCTTTTTTCCATAACCTCAGGCATTTACTTTTGCAGCAAACTCACTGTCAAGGATTGCTTTTACCTGTTCTTTGGTCTGTATGCTTGAGGTGGCTTTTACTACCTTGCCATTCTTATAATAGATGGTGAAGGGAATACCCATAAAGCCTCTTACCTCAGGCAGTGACCTTATTACATGTGACTCAGGGTTATCAAACTCCATGTCAAAGAACTTAACATGGCCGTACTCACTCTCCAGCTCCTCTGCAATACCATAAACAGGAATACACATGGGGCCCATACGACCACATATTACCATTACGTTTTCATTCTCGCTGATGATCTTTGAATGATCAGCTGCTGTCTCAATGTGATTTAAATTTGTGTATAACATAGCTTTTTGTTTTAGTTTCGTGAAGCAAAGATATAGTGCCCTGATGACCCCTTAAAGAGTTTTGTGTCCGGTCTCGTCAGCCTTTGAGTTGAAAGAGATCAACTTTTTTATTGATTTAAATTAACTTTGTCTGATATAATAATTCTTTCTGATGAAGACAATCCTTGAAACTGACAAAGACTTCTTCTGCGACATCACTGCACCATGCTTTCAGGTGCTCTCACCTGAAGAGACTGACCTTGTGAGGGCAAGTAAAACCCAGGTCTTGTTTCGCAAAGGCGATAACCTGACTAAACAGGGTACTTTCACCTCGTATGTGCTCTTTCTACTGAACGGACTTGCAAAACAGTATCTTGAAGGAGATGGGTCAAAGAGTCTGAACCTCAGAATAATACGTCCCGGGGAGTTCATAGGCCTCTCTTCTGTCTTTACCTCAAATATTTTCAATTACTCAGTGGTGGCACTGGAGGAATGCCAGGCATACCTTATTGAAAAAGACACAGTTGCAAAAGTAGTCAGACAAAATGGTTTGTTCGGTTTCAGCATTATTAAACGATATTGTGAGCAGAACGGAAATCTCTTTGAGAAGCTCAGGAGCCAGACATATAAACAGATGAACGGGAGGCTGGCTGAGACTCTGTTGTACATCCATGGTATGAAAGCATCATACCCTGAAATATTCAGTATGCTATCGCGAAAAGATATTGCTGACTTTGCCGGGATATCCACTGAGAGTGCAGTCAAACTGCTGAAAGGGTTTGAGAAGGACGGCCTGATTAATCTTAACGAGAAGGATATTGTTGTTAATGACTCTGATACACTTGAGGAGATAAGCAGGCGGGGGTGATCATTTTTCTCCGGTCATAAGAAAAACCGGATATGGTTTAGGTTTTCCATCAACCTCTTTTTTAATTACATAACATTCCTCTTCCCTGACATTTCTGAATCCTGTTCTTTCGAGTACCTTCTTCAGTTCTGCTGTTTTGAATCCTTTATGTCCAGTGAAGTCATCACCATGAAATGATCCGTCTTCCTCATACAGATCTGCTATTGCCAAAGAACCGCCATCATTGAGCATTCTGTGGAATTTTACAATTATATCATCTATGTCATCAACATGGTGAAGGACCATCTGTGTGTAGAGAAGATCAAACTTTTCGCCGGTATACTCTTTATCACTCAGGTTATACTGTGTCACCCTCAGATTTTTTCTTTCTGAGAGGGCTATCTTACCGGATGTTATTTTAACCATCTCGGCAGAGTCGTCCATTAGCAGTATGTCAGAGAGGCTGTCAGACAATATAAAGGAGGTAATGCCTGTCCCGGCACCATATTCCAGTGCCTTCATGACTGGCTTGATTTCAATCATCTCTTTCATCTTTGCGGCCACAGCCTCTGATCTCTCAGTATGCATTGGGTTGCTATCCCAACCGGCAGCTTTCAGATCAAACTCTTTCATCATCTTTTTTTCTTCTTAACAAAGCGATAAGGAATTTGTTTTAATGACTCTCTTCTTACTGGCATCAGATTAACTGTAAGAGACTCTTTTTCTCATTAAGGCACGTATTTAGTTCCTCCCTTGTCTTTTCCCTGCCATGCGACGGAAGAAACAGACTGCATTCTGTCTCAAGCAGACTCTTCCAGCTTCTTATAAGTTCAGGAATGTTATCGGCAAAGGGAGGGAAGACAGATGATCTGAAGATACCGAACATTGTGTCACCTACAAGGGCAATCTCATCATCAATGATGACTGATACCGAGCCGGAGGTATGGCCGGGAGTATGCATTATGTAAGCATTGAATCCAAGACCTGAAAGATCATAGGATGAATCAATGGTGTAGTCATAATCGCACGATTCTGTTTTTATTCCTGCTGCTATTTTCTCAGGAACCAGTCTGGTTATCAGCCGTGTGAACCTGTTTGTGCCTGCCGGAAGAGTGCTTTGACCTTTAATGAGATTACCG
>QKCK01000304.1 GCA_003245695.1 Bacteroidota bacterium
ATTACATAATTTTCATATACTGTATAGAAGAGATGAAATTCTTCATCCAGCTTCCTGTTCTTTATCCTCCCTGTTATCTCTCCCGATGGATTGACCTCAAAGGGATAAATGGTGATATCTCTCCTTATGTTTATTCCCTCTTTGTCGCAAATCTTATATATTGCTTCCTTTGCGCACCAGTGAATATACAAATGGATCTTTTTCTTACTCTTGTCTTTAGTTATCTTTTCCTTGCTGTTTATGAATTTAAACGCCAGTGTTGTTATGTTAGAACTCATATACTCAAGGTCAATACCTACCCTGTCAGTTGTACTTAAGAGTATTGCAGTATATTTATGTGAGTGAGAGATGCTTATAAACCTTGATCCGTCTTTAAGGAAGGGTTTGTTGTTTTTATTGTATACAATCCGGGCATTATCACCCATCATTTCGGCAAGGAGTGCTCTCACACTCAGATATTCAAGCTTTCGGGAGTTGCTTCTGAAGGAGGAGAATCGCTTTTCATCATCACCCTCCATAGTCACTTTTCTGAGGAGAGTCTGCATATCCTCTTCAATCTTCCAGACCCCTATTTCAGTCTCTTTGGTGAGATAATGTTTGGTTATGCAGCTCATTATTTCTCATTTTTCCATGAGAGGGTTTCAATAAGGTGCACTATATCTTTCCTGAAGAATTCAATAACAGGTTTAAGGGAATCCTCATTTGGTTGTGACATGAAATAGAGTGATCCCCTGAGATAGTGTCTGGTACTGTCAGTCATATAGAACTGTACTGCCGAAGCAGCATTGCCTTTTACATCGTACAAAATGCCATATACTTTGGATGAGTCATTGCTCCATAACTTCTCTTCAATGGCATCAGCCTTGATGGTGTGTTTATATGCAAGATTATGTGAGTCTTCAGTAAGCTGTGTGAGATTGTTCCTCACATCTTTGTAGCTTATATATATCCGGGCTTTATAGTCGGGAAACTCTATATTTATCCAGTATGGTTCTGCATTGTTCCCGGGTCTGTTATTAATTGTCCCATATACAGGATATTCAAATGAATATGGATAATCGCCTGTTAAAAGATGATATTCTTTCTTTGGAAGGTCAATACGGAAGTATCCGGCAGGTTTAGGTATTGATGATTCCCTGCATGCCATTACAGAGCCAGCAACAATGATTAACAGAGCCGGTAGTATTGTTCGGGTTTTCATCTCTCTTCTCTTTTTTCAACACGTATCTCACGAATTCGTCTCTTATCAACAGACTCAATGGTGAACTCGTATCCGTCAGTGGTAATTTTTCTGCCTTTTTCAGGTATCTCTCCCAGGAGCTCAAGCAGAAGCCCTGCCAGTGTCTCTGAATCACCCTTAATATCCTTGAAGGGCTCTTCGCTTATGCCTGTTATTCTGAAGAAGTCATTAATAAGTATTTTCCCTTCAAAGATCCAGCTGTCAGCTCCTATTTGTCTGTAAAGTGGATCTTCCTCATCAGTCTCATCAATGATATCGCCGACTATCTCCTCCAGGATGTCTTCAAGGGTTACAATACCACTGGTTCCTCCATACTCGTCAACTACAATGGCAATATGTATTTTTCGTTCCTGGAACTCTTTGAGAAGCTCATCGATCTTTTTTGTCTCCGGGACAACATATGGGGGTCTTATAAGCGACTGCCACTTGAACTGATCCTGCTTATCCAGATAACCCAGAATATCTTTTACAAAGAGGATGCCTTTGATATTATCGAATGAGCCTGAGTATACAGGTATACGTGAGAATCCTGACTCAATAACCTTGGGCAGGATCTGGTGAAAGCTTTCACTCATGTCAAGGGCCATAACGTCAATTCGAGGGCACATTATTGAATTGACACTTGTATTTCCAAACTTCACAACACCTCTCAGTATCTCCTTGTCCTCCTTTATCTCAGCCGCGGTAAGATCCAGGGCATCAGAGAGATCATCAATACTAAGATTGCGTATGTGATGGTTTGCTCTTCTTTTCATAAACGAGGAGGAGAGGATGAGAAAAGAGGTAAGAGGCTTAAACAGCTTCTCACAGAATAAGAGAGGGTTAGCCATTATCAATGCAATACGATACTGGTACCTGGATGAATAAACTTTGGGTATTATTTCGCCAAAGAGTAACAGTATGAATGTAATTGCCACAACCTCAATGATGAATGCAAGAACAGGGCTGCTGCTAAGATCAAATAATATTGGGGTGACAAATGCTGCAAGAATAATGATAGCAATATTTATTGTGTTATTAGTTACCAGGATAGTGCTCAATAATTTTTCAGGATTGGAAAGAAGTTTTAAAACCGTGGAGGCGCTTTTTCCTTTTTTATCACGCAGTTTTTCAAGATCAGATGGGGCAAGTGAGAAAAAAGCAACTTCGGAGCCTGAGATAAAAGCCGAACATAACAATAGCAACAGGATTACAATTAGCTCACCCATCACTTTGACACCAGGCAAGCCTGCTGAAGGTGCCTGGATCAATCCAGTAATCAGAAACGGTAGATCTGTATCCAATATATATTGGTTTGGTTAACTAAAATGGCAGATCGTCAGCTGGTTCACGCGAAGAAAAGTCATCACCTGATAGACCTTCGCCAGGAATATCCTGGTTTTGGGAAATACTACCTCCAGCCGCTGCGTTGTTATTATATGTCCTCTCGCCTGTCTGGCCTGTGGATGCTTGTCCCTCAGATTTGCGACCAAGCAATTGGATGTTATCAGCCTCAATCTCAACTATATATTTCTTGTTCCCG
>QKCK01000083.1 GCA_003245695.1 Bacteroidota bacterium
CTCAGTTTTTCTTTCTGTGTATTACTTGTGCATGATTCTTGTCTCCTGCACAGGTAATACTCAGAAAGAAAAACTGAGTGTTGCTTATGAGAAATATGTAATGCCTAACGGACTTCAGGTCATACTGCACACTGATCATTCAGATCCGTTAATATCGTATTCAATAATGTACCATGTTGGTTCAAGCAGGGAGATACCCGGGAAGACAGGTTTTGCTCACTTGTTTGAGCACCTGTTGTTCGGGGGGTCGGAGAATGTTGAACCCGGAAGATTTGACAAGGTAATTGAGAATGCAGGAGGATCAAATAATGGTTTTACAAGCAGAGATGTGACTACCTATTTTGAAATTTTTCCAAAGAATGCCCTTGAGAAGATACTGTGGCTAGAGTCGGACCGTATGGGTTATTTCATCAATTCAGTAACACCACGATCACTGGCAATACAACAGAATGTAGTTCAGAATGAAAAACGTCAGGGAGAGGATAATGCGCCATATGGATTTACAAATTATGTTATTGACAAAAGCCTCTATCCGGCTTCACATCCTTACAGTTGGGAAGTCATTGGTGAGATGGAAGATCTGAAGAATGCAAATATTGATGATGTAAGAGAATATTACGGGAAATTTTATGGTCCCAATAATGCCACCCTTGTGTTGTCAGGCGATTTTGAGGCCGACACTGTCAAAAAGCTCATTGACAAATATTTTGGTGAGATAAAATCACATGGTGATGTTGAGCAACGCACCCCAATGAATGTTTCACTTGATAAAACCATAAAACTGTATCATGAGGACCTGTTTGCAAATGTCCCTGAGATAACACTGGTATGGCCGGTTCCTGAGTCATATAACAAGGATGCATATGCCCTTTCATTTCTGTCGAAGATACTCTCTGACGGGAAAAAAGCTCCCTTATATAAGGTTCTCGTTAAGGAGAAACAGCTAACATCAAGGGTATCTGCATATAATAATGCAGAAGAACTAGCCGGTGAGTTCACAATATCTATAACTGCAAACCAGGGAAAATCACTAAAGGATATTGAGGCAGCTATTAATGAGGCATTTGACCGTTTTGAGAAGGAAGGATTTACAGATAAAGAGGTTGAACGCATTAAAGCATCAAGTGAAAAGAACTTCTACCAGGGGCTGACCAGCGTATTGAGTAAATCTTTAAGTCTGGCATTCTACAACACATTTCTATCTGATCCGGGTTATATCGAAAATGATATAGAAAATATCAAATCAGTAACCAAAGATGATATAAAGAGGGTGTATTATCAATACATTAAAGATAAACCGCATGTTGTAACCAGCTTTGTCCCCAGAGGTCAGGAAGACCTTATTGCTGAAGGATCTATTCCTGCAGAAATTAAAGAAGAGAATATTTCAGAAGCCAGCCAGGTTGAAATTGCAGGAGAAAGCACTGATTTAATTGAAAAAAGTGCTTCTGCATTAGATCGCACTCTGGAGCCGCCAGCCGGCGAAGAACCAGTGGTAAAGACCCCGGTTGTATGGAGAGCTACAATGAAAAATGGAATTGAAGTATATGGCATTGAAAACAAAGAGCTGCCTCTGGTGAGCGTTAATATCACCATCTCGGGAGGAGCAATGGCTGACAAAATAGCATTACCTGGAGTGGCTTACATGGTATCTTCTATACTTCCTCAGGGAACAAAGAACAAGACGCCGGAGGAGCTCGAAGAAGAGATAGAGCTTCTTGGTTCTGATATAAAAGTCTACCCCGGACGCGAAGAGATGATAATAAGCTCCGACATGCTTTCAAGGAATTTTGAAAAAACAGTGACACTTATCAAAGAGATACTACTCGAACCCAGATGGGATTCCACTGAATTTGACATTGCCAGAAATAAGACAAAAAACATCATAATACAGTCAGAGGCTCAGCCCAGAAGTCAGGCATACAGCAAATTCTACAAACTCATTTATGGGCCAGACCATATCTTTGGATACAATACCATGGGCACCAGGGAATCCATCGAAAAACTGACTATTGATGACCTAAAGAGTTATTATGACAACAACTTCTCCCCCTCTGTTACGAAAATTCAGATTGCCGGTAATGTGACACAGGAAGAGGCAATGGCAGTATTAGCTCCTTTTGAAAACGAATGGAATGCCAGAGAGGTTAATCGTCCTGAGTATACCATCCCGGCTGATATTAAAAAAGCAACTATTTACTTTTATGATATCCCCGGATCACCCCAGTCTGTTATTTACCTTGGCCATCTGGCTCTCTCAAGAAACGACCCTGATTTTGTTAAAGCCGACTTTATCAACTACAGACTTGGTGGTGCCTTTACAAGCATATTTAACCAGATACTACGTGAAGAAAAAGGATTCACATATGGTGCATCAAGCTATTTCCAGGAATTGAAAACTAAAGCTCCCTTTATCGCATATACCAGCGTGAGATCTGACGCTACCTATGAAACAATGAAAATATTCAAGGAGGAGATGGAAAAATACAGGGAAGGAATATCTGGTGACGAATTGCAGTTTATAAAAAACTGTATGATACGGTCTAATGCAATGCGCTTTGAAACAAATGATGACCTTATTAACATGCTCTCAACAATGAGTAAATACGAGTTTGAAGATGATTACATCCGTCAGGAAGAAGACATAATGAGAAATATGACTGTTGAAGATCATAAGGCTATTACGGAAAAATATATTGATCCTGAAAAGATGATCTATGTAGTGGTAGGTGATGCTG
>QKCK01000094.1 GCA_003245695.1 Bacteroidota bacterium
CAGAAAGAGTACTATACCCACAGCTACTGCACCAGCACCTGAATACCAGATGGCCGATGAGAAGCCCCGGAACAGAGCAAGAAACAACCCTGTAATAACAAGAATAACACCTGCAATGAAAAGTAACAGTATCAGTATATGGCCTGTCAGACTTATGAAATAGAAATTATCAGTAGTAGTTATCAATCCTGTCTCCTGTGAAATATTATAGCCCCTCAGGGTAAAAAGGATAATCACAAATGCGACAAAAGAGAGAAGAAAAGGAATTGAATTAAATATCAATGCTGTTCTGCTTTCCTTCATCAGAGAGTCATCATCCACCGAATTCATTATATATAGCACCCCGAGCGTTCTTGCAAGGAATAATACTGTACATCCGGCCAACAGGTTCACAGGATTTGACAGTGCTTCCAGACCGTGAAGATTATTACCCCATGTGACCCTGTTAAAAAGATCAAGTGAGAAGTCTGAACCTGTGAAAAAGGTGGCAACAGTGACTCCAATGAGGAAAGGGCCAAAGCTTCCGTTGATAAAGAGAAAAGAGTCATATACCCTTGTCCCAAAAACATTGCCTGGCTTTGATCTGAACTCATAAGCTACTGCCTGCAGGATGAAGCTGAACAAAATGGCCATCCAGAGCCAGTATGCCCCTCCGAAGCTTGTAGCATAAAACAAGGGGAAAGAGGCGAACAAGGCACCTCCGAAGGTAACCAGGGTTGTAAATGCCAGTTCCCATTTGCGTCCCAGGGCGTTGACAATGAGAGTTCGCTGAAGGGTATTGCGTGGCAGTGTGAAGATGAGTGACTGGCCTCCCTGTACAAACAGAAGGAAGAGGAGTATGCCACCCAATAATGAAATAACAAGCCACCAATAATTCTGCAGAAAAGTATGTGTGATTAATGCTGTCATAACTATTCCTCCTTCTCTTTTGGTCCTGTTTTTATCTGTCTGATCATAATAGATATCTCCGCTATCAGAAGTCCGGTAAAGAGTGCGGCAAAGATCCAGAAGGTTGTTTTTACAGATGCTGCTGCAATGTTTGATACTGCAATATTTACAGGCATCAGGTTCTGTATAATCCATGGCTGGCGTCCCATCTCCGAGACCACCCAACCCAGCTCACCAGCAATATATGGTAATGGTATTGACAGAAGAGCGACCCATAAAAACCATCTGTTTTTTGTCAGTGTATTACGTTTGTGGTACCATAATGCCAGGGCAAATAGAAGTATGAATAAGAAACCCAGGGCAACCATTATTCTGAAACTGTAAAAGAGAACAGGGACCGACGGGATTATCTCCCATGAAGCTGAGAAAAATGAGTATCCGAAATATCTGAAGTAATTATCCACAAAATCCTTGTCTGTGAATTTAGCTCTCAGCTGATCCATTGTAGCCACATCACCGATCTCCTTCGCCATCTTGTAATCAGTAAGCACAGACCTGGCATAAGTACCTCTCTCCTTCATCTCCCTGGCAGACAATATTCCCCTTTCAGGGTTACCGTTAACCAGGTCAGCAATGCCAGGCACGTACCCTGTGCTTTTACCTGTTGTCATAACAGAGAGCAGTCCTGGCACCTCCAGACGTGCATTGGTTTTATAGGCAGGCATCTTACCTATAGTATCACCATTGTCAGAGAGTATCCCAAAGATTGTCAGCCCCGCCTTTTCCTTACCCTGGTAGAGGGCCTCCATAGATGCAAACTTAACAGGCTGTGCCGATGCAAGGGTCCTGGCAGAGGAGTCGCCGGTAAAGACAACAAGGATTGAAGATATAATCCCGAAGAGAGAAGCAATAAGGATGCTTTTCACAGCAAGTAGTTCTTCTCTCCTGCGAAGTAGAAACCAGGCGCTTATACCCATAACAAAGACAGAGGCCAGCACAAACCCGGAGGTCACCGTATGAGTGAACTTATCCACAGCCACAGGATTGAAGAGCACCTCACTGAAACTAACCATCTCATTGCGGGCAGTCTCAGGATTAAAAACCATGCCAACAGGATTCTCCATCCAGGCATTGGCTACCAGTATCCACAGTGCAGAAATAGAGGCGCCGAAGGCAACAAGCCATGTGGAGATAAGATGGAATCGCCTGCTAACCTTCTTCCACCCGAAGAACATCACTGCAATAAAAGTAGACTCGAGAAAGAATGCAAGTATCCCTTCTATTGCCAGTGGCGCTCCGAAAATATCTCCTACAAACCATGAGTAGTTTGACCAGTTAGTGCCGAATTCAAACTCAAGGATAATACCTGTGGCAACACCTATGGCAAAGTTAATTCCAAAAAGCTTCATCCAGAACCTGGTGATACGCTTCCATGTTTCATCGCCTGTCCTCACATATATGGTCTCCATAAATGCAAGGATAAAGGAGAGGCCCAGGGTAAGTGGCACAAAGAGCCAGTGATATATCGCCGTAAGAGCAAACTGAGCTCTGGACCAATTTACAAGTGAGAGGTCAATGTTCTCAAACATATAGTTATTCTTTATCGGTTAGTTGTTGAATAATATAATCGCTGCGTTCTGCATCACTGCTGAAGTTAACCTTTAAGAAATCAGGGAAGAAAAATATCTTCAGAATAATAAACATGATAAAAAGCTTGACAAGAATAATGATCCACACCTGTCGCCCCCACTTTGAAAGGCTCCGGAAACCATCAAAGTAAAAGTAAAAGAGCTCTCTGAAAACCCTGATAGCCTTTTCCATTATTCTACTCTTTCAGTTCATCATCCAG
>QKCK01000235.1 GCA_003245695.1 Bacteroidota bacterium
ATTCTTTGTTGAGATAATCTTTTTCATTGTATTCTGTCTTTGAGGTTAATATGTCTCATGCCTGTCGCGTTTACGCTCATATTTCAGATCCTGCAGAAGCCCCGATTTAGGTCTTATTGTGAAATTCCAGCTCTTGTATGTACCTACCGGGAACCATGAGAAACTCATCTGCCAGCAATGCAGATCACGTACAATTGAGATACTTGTATGGCCCAGCTCCTTGTTCTTTACATCATAACCCGATTGATATGTAAGCGATAGCTTGGGAGTCACCTTAACATCACCGGAAATGGTAAAGCTATTTGTTATACTTGGAGTGAGACCTGATTTGCTGTAGCTGTAGTTATATCTGACACGCATTGACCATGGCATATCAAAATTAACATATCCAAACTCATCAAAACTATCCTCCAGTGCCTGTTGCTGCGATGTATTGCCTTGATTCTGAGGCGCAGAACCCTGCCTGCCTGTCGTTTTCTGGTCAGCCGGCTGCTTTGAGCCACTGTCGCCGCTGAGAAGCTTTGCAAGGTCAAAGTCTACACTCAGTGAAAAGGAGGTGAGACGTGCAAGCCCCTGCCCCATATTGTATGCAAAATTTTTTGTTACCGCACCCTTTTCATTTATTGCGTAGAGGTTAAACTGGCTTGAAACATCAACATTTATGTTACTGGCGATAGATGTACCGAAACGTAATGAGACATTACTCCACCGGCAGGAGTCAGCAAAGACGTTATATGAGGTGTTGGCATTGATATCTGCAAGCTTCACATTCCTGGGCTTATTTGTTGTGTCCCTGGCTGAAAAAACCTTGGCTTCAAGAAGGTTTACAAGGCCAAGACTTACTGATGCACTACGCTTGGGTAATGATGGTGAGCCATAGATACCATTCTCAAAAATAGAATATGTCATCATGTTATTGTCCACATCTTTCTGAACTGTCTTGTATATGTCAGATGCCAAACCCGGAAAAGAGGGAACATAAGAGAAACTGGCTGAAGGCTTTATCACATGTCTTATCTTCTGAACCCTTGACTGCGGGTTGTTGAAAGTAAAGTAACCATAAACAGAAGGACTGTAGGAAGCAGATATTGAGGGCTTGATAGCATGAGCATAGTACAGACCCTTATATGTCGAGTCAATGACCGATGGAACAATCTTATTCAGCTCAGGGTCATAATAATCAGGTACCCAGAACTTTTCAACTTTCTCAGTATAGACAACACCGGTATAACTCAATGTGGGAGAAATAGAAAAGTTTGAGAACGCCTTGATGGGAATACTTACAGGAATATCGTGCTGAAAGCCGTTTATCATATCTCCCCAGACCTGGTTTGTGAACAGGATACTGTCGTAGGTGTTTATCCTGTTATCAAGCTTTGCACTGTATTGCATCTGCAGGTCATGATACCAACGCGACTTAACAGGGTGCTTAGGCTTTAAAGGATAGAATCTTGAAACAGTAAAGGTTGCTTTTGGCAGGTTCACATTTACAACATCAGTACTGGTATTCTGATTATGCATGAAGCTGGTAGAAAAATTAAATGGTGTACCTGTCCATGACTTTGAATAGTTTATACTGGAGCTTCTTGTTGTGGTGTTCAGATCACTGACATTGTAACTGTTATTCTTGTCATAGCCAGATGAACTCATGTTGACGCTGGCAGAGAACCTCGATGACGGATTTGCCTTTGCGTCCTGGGTGTGAGACCAGTTGATCTTATAGTTGTGTGTGGCTAAATCAGTTCCTATTTCCTTGTATCCGCTTACATTATTTGCATAACCAAATGAGAAGCTGCCGTTGAATTTATAACGTACCTTATATGTTGTTGTGGCACTGGCCAGCCAGGTCTTGTTTGTATAGACCGACCCTTTAAGTTCAAGGTCAAAATAATCATTGATGGCAAAGTAAAATCCGCCATCAGAAAGATAGTATCCTCGGGCATTCTCCTGTCCCAGCTTTGGCATGATAAACCCGGAGGCCTTTTTTGCCTGTATAGGGAAGAAGCCATAAGGTATTATAAGCGGCAGAGGGATGTCGGCAACGACAAGATTTGCCGGCCCTGAGACAATCTTCTCCCCGGGATAGAACTTCGCTTTTTTCAGACTTATATAAAAATGAGGATGATCACTTTCACATGTGGAATAACTGCTTCTGTCGACAAAGATAGTACCGTCGTCATTCAGCTTGGCTGTATTACTGATAAGGTATCCTCCCTCCTCTTCAGTCCTGATGGTTTTACCATAAGCCTTTTTGCTTTTGAAATTATATGTTACTTCCACAAATTCGAACTCCTGATCTCCCTGCCTGAAGACAGGCTTACCTATCAGTTTCCCGGTGCTGTCGGGCCTTCCGGTGGCATACACCGAGCCTGTATCCATCTCCAGTACAATTGAGTCTGCTGTAAGCGATATATCACCGTAGTCTACTTTCCCTTCACCAATAAGGATTACTCTTTTGTTTATAAAGTCATTCTTGATTGACTCCTTAGCATTATAGACAATATTCTTGTCAATGGCATCGCTTGAAATTGTCAGTCCTTTTCTGCGTGAGGTATCCTGTTTAACTGAGAGAGCCATCCTGGCAAGACTGTCAGAGGTAATAAATGCAGGTTGACTGAGTGAGTCAGAAGGGATAACCTCCTGCCCTGACAGGCATGTTGAAATAAAAAGCAGGGTTATTGCCGACACAATTATCCTTTGTGTCGCAAAATGCAAGTTAAATGCTATTTTTGCAATGTGTTTATTAAACTCTAACATGCCAGCGGCAAAACTAATGAATTTTCGTGAACGTATCATGAGCCCCATTATCAAAAATAGATGGTTCATACACGCTTTAGCATTATTAGCAATTATTATTCCAAACTCTTTCGTTGAGGTATCCGGACAGAGTCCTGCTCAGGCAAAGAAATGGGTGGTAGTCATTGATGCCGGTCATGGAGGAAAGGATCCGGGCTCCATTGGAGCCACCAAGACCAGGGAAAAGGGCGTGGCCCTCGCCATAGCCCTGAAGACAGGTCAGTATATAGAAAAGAACATGCCGGATGTTGAGGTGCTTTATACCAGAGATGATGACACATTTGTAGGGCTGAAGGAAAGGGCAGAGTTTGCAAACAGTAACAATGCCGATTTTTTTATCTCCATCCATGCAAATGCAGTCAAAGAGAGAACACCTAAGGGTGCCGAGACCTGGATCATGGGACAGAGCCATGATGATGCAAACCTTCGGCTGGCAATGAAAGAGAATGCTGTGATGACCTTCGAAGAGGACTACCATACCAAATATGAGGGTTATGACCCTAACTCAGCCGAGTCATTTATTATTTTCTCCGCGGTGCAGAACACATATACAAAACAGAGTACTGAGTTTGCATCAATAGTACAGGATCAGTTCAGGGAACGGGTGGGACGCAACGACAGAGGAGTGAAACAGGGTGAGCTTATTGTATTATGGATGAGCACTATGCCCTCCGTGCTTGTTGAGGTTGGATTCATAAGCAACCCGGATGAGGAGAAATTTCTGAACTCAGTTGAGGGGCAGGAATATATGGCTTCTGCAATCTTCAGATCATTCAGACAGTACAAAAACACCATTGACAGCCGTTCAGGGATACTGTCAGCCGAACAGGCATCAAAACTTGTTGCTGAAGACAAAGTTATATCAAAGGATGAGACAAAGCCCCGTTCTGCAGACAAAGGGAAAGAGAGCAGAGAAGAGATTGTCAAACCATCATCAGCCGGTGATCTCTGGTTTGGTGTACAGATATCCTCGGCACCGCGTGGTAAACCTGCCGGAAATGATTCATTTAAAAACATTGAAAACTATACCGCAATTGAGTCAGGTGAACGGATCAAATATATAGCCGGCAGATACCAGAGCTACGAGGAGGCTTCAGCCTACAGAAAAACTATCACCTCAGGTTACCCTGATGCTTTTGTTGTTGCAGTCAGGAACATGAAAATAGTACCTTTGCGTGAAGCAATTGAAGAAAAGAAAAAAACAGAGAGAAAATGAAAAAAATATCAAACGAACTAAAGATAGGTACCATAGCCATTGTCACTGTAGCTATATTTATCTGGCTCTTTACCTTCATGAAAGGAAGTGAACTCTTTACCAGAACTGCAACATATCATATAATTTATCCGCAAATAAGCGGACTGCAGGAGTCAAGCCCTGTTGAAATTAACGGATATCAGGCAGGAATAGTACAGAAAATAGAGTTTATCAATGATGGCTCAGGCAGATTATCAGTCTCTATAAGTGTTAACAAGGAGTTTGATCTGCCAGAAGGTACAACGGCACAGATAACGACGGCAACCCTTATAGCCGGAATGAAAATTGTACTTCTCTTTGGTGATGGGCTGGGAATCTATCACAGCGGTGACACCATTCCGGGTGTTGTTGCAACATCAATTATTGATAAGGTAGGAAACGAACTGGTTCCTCTGAAGGGAAACATCACTGAGATGCTGATAACACTTGATTCACTCTCCCTGCAACTTAAAGAGCTGTTCTCAGATGAATTCAACTCAAACATTCATGGAACAATAGCCAATGCGAGAAAGATATCAGGAGATCTTGCAGAGATCACCGGTGCAGAGAAAAAGGAGCTCAGCCAGGCCCTGGAAAACATTTCCAGATTTACTGATATGCTTGCAGCAAATACCGGATCGCTTGACTCAACACTCAAAAACCTGGCGTCAATAAGCGATACACTGGCGTCAGCTGACCTTGGTAAGTCATTGGCTTCACTTAAAAGCTCACTGAACTCTGCCGATTCTCTGCTGCAGGCTCTCAATAATGGAGAAGGCTCTGCCGGAAAGCTTATGAAAGATGACAGCCTTTATGTCAACCTTAATAACAGTATGAAAAGCCTTGATCTGCTTCTCACTGACCTCAGGGAACATCCAAAAAGGTACGTTCACCTCTCTGTATTTGGCAAAAAGGACAATTAGTGTAAAATTTCCACTAATTACCTCTCTTCCAGCACGTAAGCAGATAAGGACATTTGCCTCCGTTTTTATTGGAATCGAGGATGCTTTTATCTTTATTTATATAACTGTTTGTCAACCTATAATTTATCCATATATCATTGATTATCTGATGATTAAATTTGATGTTTTTTTTTGAACTTATAATGAATTGATGGTCATGACCATATACTAATTTTGAAAAAGTCAAGAAAAAAAAGTTTTTTTTTTTAGTTTTTTTTTTACAAATATTGTTCCCGTTTTCGGCGATACGGAGAAAATAGTTTAACAGATTAACCCTATACTTGAATGAACAAGTCACATGACGAGGTATGGAATAACTGTCTGATGATCATAAAGGACATCATTCCATCAGCAAGCTTTAAAACATGGTTTGAGCCAATTGTACCACTGAGGCTTGAAAAGAGTATATTAACCATTCAGGTGCCCAGCCCCTTCTTCTATGAATATCTGGAGGAGCAGTATATTGATATCCTCCGTAAGACTCTTCGCCGCGAAATAGGTAATGAAGCCAAGCTTGAGTACAACATTATAATGGAGAACAGTGCCTTTACCAATGGCAAACCGTATACTGTCAAATATCCTTCAAGAAACAAGGCTGATCTGAACAATAAGCCCTTACAGGTTCCTTATGAAGTGACACAGCCAGCCATCAAGAATCCGTTCATTATACCGGGTATTAAGAAGCTTCATTTTGACCCCAGACTTAATCCTGATTACTCCTTTAATAACTTTGTTGAGGGTGAGTGTAACAGGCTGGCCCGTTCTGCAGGAATTGCCGTTGGCAACAACCCTGGTGGTACGGCCTTTAATCCTCTGATGATATATGGTGATTCAGGGCTTGGCAAGACTCATCTTGCCCAGGCAATTGGCATTCTGGTAAAAGAGAAGCATCCTGACAAGACTGTATTATATGTAAATGCCAATAAGTTTCAGACTCAGTTTGTTGAATCCATCCGCAACAATAACAAGAATGATTTTCTTCATTTCTACCAGATGATAGATGTCCTGATCATTGATGATGTGCAGGAATTTGCAGGTAAAGAGAAGACACAGGATACCTTCTTCCATATCTTTAACCATCTTCATCAGTCGGGCAAGCAGCTTATTCTCACCTGTGATAAACCTCCTGTTGAATTACAGGGTATGGAGCAGAGGCTGTTATCAAGGTTCAAATGGGGTCTTCTTGCCGATCTTCAGAGGCCTGATTTTGAGACCCGTCTTGCCATCCTCCATAAAAAGGCCTATAATGATGGTATTGAACTGCCTGAAGAGATATTTGAATTTCTTGCCGAGAATATTTCAAGTAATATCAGGGAGCTCGAGTCAGGGCTTATATCACTTTATGCCCAGTCGACACTGAACCGCAAGGAGGTTACTCTTGAGCTGGCTCGTCAGATGGTTGACCGTCTTGTCAACACTCAGAAAAACGAGATCACCATTGACTATATCCAAAAGACTGTTTGTGAATATTACAAGATACCACTTGACCAGATGCAGGGTAAGACAAGAAAGAGAGAGATAGTTCAGGCCCGTCAGGTGTCAATGTATTTCTCAAAGAATCTGACAAAGGCATCACTTGCCAGCATCGGATCAAGCATCGGTGGCAAGGATCACGCTACAGTTCTTCATGCATGCAAGACCGTAAATAATCTTATTGACACTGACCGTCATTTCAGAAACCAGATTACCGAAATAGAGAAAAAACTGAAAGTATGAAAGCTGACCTTGGCAAACTGACTGAAGAGTTTTTTTTAAGATATAGTAACAGGGACGTTGCCCCTGTTATTTTTTATTCACCCGGAAGAGTAAACCTCATTGGTGAACATACTGACTATAATGGTGGATATGTCTTCCCATGTGCCCTTGATTTCGGCACCTGCCTGGTTGTCAGGAAAAATGACGGCAACGGGCACAGATTCATCTCTCTTAATTTTCCGGAGACTGAAACCATAACTGTTGCCAACGGATACTCTCCACTTGAAAAGAGCTGGATAAACTATCCCCTGGGTGTAATAAATGAGTTCGAAAAGTCTGGTTTTCATATAGGCGGACTTGAAATGCTGTTTTATGGTGACATACCCAATGGAGCAGGTCTCTCTTCATCTGCCTCAATAGAGATGGTTACGGCCATTGCTGTCAACGAATTATCCGGGGCAGGGTTAGAGACCATGGAACTTGTCAAGATGAGTCAGAGGGCTGAGAATATGTTTGTAGGCATGAACTGCGGCATAATGGATCAGTTTGCGGTTGGCTTTGGAAGGAAGGACCATGCCATTAACCTGAACTGTGACACCCTTGAGTACCGTTATGCTCCCCTTAACCTTGGGACAGCCAGGATTGTTATCACCAACACCAACAAGCGTCGTGGCCTGACTGACTCAAAATACAATGAAAGAAGAGCAGAATGTGACAAAGCGGTTGAATACCTTAATGCATACAGAAAGATCACTAATCTCAGTGATATTACACTGAGTGAAATAGAGGTGCTTGATAAGTACATCCCTGATCCTGTGGTCAGAAAAAGGGCAAAACATGTTATCACGGAGAATGCCCGTACCCTGGCTGCCATTGATGCTCTTGAAAAAAACGATATTATTGCATTCGGTCAGCTGATGAACCAGTCGCACGACTCACTGTGCGATGACTATGAAGTCACCGGCACTGAACTTGATACCCTCGTCTATGAGGGGCGTAAACTTCCCGGTGTTATAGGATCAAGAATGACGGGAGCTGGTTTCGGTGGATGCACAGTATCACTGGTAGAGTCTGCCTATACAGATAACTTTATAAATGCACTATCAGAGGTATATAAGCTAAAAACCGGCCTGGAACCAGATTTTTATCTGCCATCAATAGGAAACGGCGCTCACAGGATCAGAGTGCAGTAAAAGCTCCTGTTAAAAGTCTCAGGCTCTTTTTCAGCTTTAATGTAATCCATTGTTTTTTATTTAAGCAATTGTTATTACCTTTAATTCGAATATTCAGAATGATACTAAATGAGGAGTAAAGTTCGAATTATTACTGTCACGTTTATACTGTCTCTTGGTCTGCTAATGGTTATTCCCGGATGTGCTTCCACAAAAAAGGATACATATCTTAACGAGAAAGCAAAGAGAAAGCAGTTGAATCAGCATATCAGCACCTCTCAGCTTGGAAGGAACAAATATTACTTTTCAAATAAATATCAGAAAAAGCTCAGCAGGTATAAGAAGAAGTAGCTTTTCAGGGTTCACATTCCACCGTCAGTCCGTCATATCCCAGCATCACATTTGCAGGTAGTTCTGCCGATACATCATTGTGTTTTCCCATATCATGCCCTATGTGAGTAATAAATGCTTTCCTCGGAGATATCTCATCAATAAATGCAAGGGCCTCTCTAAGGCAGAAATGTGAGATATGCTTCTCCTTCCTGAGGGCATTTATCACCAGGTACTTCACTCCTATTATCTTCTCCTTTGTCTCCTCCGGAATGTAATTCGCATCGGTAATATATGCCATATTTCCCAGACGATATCCTATAATAGGAAGCCTGTAATGAAACACCCTCAATGGTGTAATGATATCACCGTTGATATTCAGGTCAAAATTATCAACATCATGAAGAGCCATCCGGGGTACTCCAGGGTATTGTATCTCAGAAAAGACATATGAGAATTCCTTCCGTACGGCATTCTGTACCCTCTCTTCGGCATAAATATCTATTGCAGACTGGCTCCTGAAGTTAAATGCCCTTACATCATCCATTCCTGCAATATGATCTTTATGCTCATGGGTCAGCAGAATAGCATCAAGCCGTCTTACCTTTTCACGCAGCATCTGTTGACGGAAATCGGGGCCTGCATCAATTGTCAATATGTTATTACCCGTCTCAATAAGCAAGGCAGACCGCGTCCTGTTGTCCTTCGGGTTATCAGAGAGACATACCGGACAGTCACAGGCAATTACCGGTACACCCTGTGAAGTCCCCGTACCTAAAAATGTGATCTTAATCATCGTTTATACCGCAAACCTAACCTAAAAAAGAGAGACAGACAATATCCGGGCTCATTTTATTATCTTTACCCTGTATAATAAATCAAATGATGTCTGGTTCAGTTTATATGATCCCGGTGACCCTTGGTGATCCCGATACAGGTGCGACGATACCTGTCAGGGTTTGTGATATTACCCGTTCGCTCCGCCTGTTTGCCGTTGAGGATTTAAGAAGTGCACGTCGTTATCTCAGGCTGATTGACAAGTCCTTCCCTATTGACGACTCACAATTCTTCAGTATTGGAAAACACTCTTCAGGGGAAGAGCTGGAGCCATTCTTCAATATGGTGGAGAAAGGCATGGATGGAGGGGTTATGAGTGAGGCAGGCATGCCTGGCATAGCTGACCCGGGAGCTATGGTAGCACTTGAAGCACATCGCAGAGGCATTAAGGTAATCCCTCTGACGGGGCCATCTTCAATAATGCTCGGGCTATCTGCATCAGGACTTAATGGCCAGTCATTTGCATTTAATGGCTATCTTCCTCTCTCTCCGGCTGAAAGATCCGTTGCTATCAAAGAGCTGGAGAGAAGATCATCAGGTGGTCAGACACAGATATTTATCGAAACACCATTCAGAAACCAGAAAATGTTTGATGATATCATTTCAACATGTAAACCGGCAACCATGCTCTGTGTGGCATGCGATATCACCTCTCAGACTGAAGAGATTATGACACTTACTGCTTCAGATTGGAAAAAGAAAAAAATATCACTTGCCGGACGTCAGGTTGTGTTTATGATCTCAACGCGCCATTAAAGATTTCCGAAAAAAGAGGATATATTAAAATAGACATCCCTCTCCTCTCTGTCCCTTGTCCTTATTGTAAAGATGTCATAAGGCTGGTTCTCATAAAAGCTTAATGATTGTTTCAGGACTTTATAACCAGGAAAATTCTTTTTAAGCCAGTCATATTCAGCAGCCACCCCCCTGTATCCGGTAGTCTCCTCTATAAAAACAGCAGTGGAATATGAGTTGCCTGAGTTAAAGGATGACATTTCTCGCTCTTCATTTTCGGCTACCCTGTTAAAAGGAGTACAGGTTAATGTCAGAACAGTTATAACCATAAGAGACAATATTTTTTTCATCTCTGTAAATTTTAACCATCAGACAAAGTTATGAATGAATTCTGTATATCATCACCCAAATGGTCAATCAATTATCATTGCTTTTGGCCAAACCTGAACCTATGCAATATCTCCCATCTTTTTCCATCATGTCTGAGAAGAGATATGCTATCTGCCTCAAATGACTCAGTAAAGATCCTTTCTCTGAAGAGTGGCCAGGCAGCATTGAATCCCTCTCTTGTGAGGTATCTGGTAGTCAGCGTTATATGAGGATGAATATCATTCATGATATCAGGTGAAGTAAATGAGAGTTCATTTATCAGACATTCTTTCAAACGACTATGAAGATTCTCCAACGGACGGTGGTCCCCTACCCTTATATATATTACACGTGGCGGGAACGAGCCAAACCCATCAAGCTCCACTTTGAAGGGGCTCTCGCCTTCGCAGAAATGCTTTAATGAACTTATAATTTTACACTCCTGTGACAGCTCACGTTTAAATGGCTTCTGAAGTGTAATATGCGCCGGTGATTTAAGAATGTCCCTGGCTCCTGTCACAACCTTCATCTCCTCCTTCAGCTCCCTGATTTCGTCCAGAAGATCATGATGAGGTATCAGAGCAATAAAATATAGACCCGGCTTATCCATTCAAACCACTCCAGAATCCTCAATTGCCTGCCTGATATTTGCCTCTATCTCCAGCACATTAAAAGGCTTTTTGAAATAACGGTGTATAACCTTATTATGAAGAGCGGTCCTGATCTCCTCAGTAATATCGTAGCCAGTAAGAATATAAAATATAACATTCGGATAGAGTTCCTTTGCTTTTCGTATGAACTCAATTCCATTCATTCCAGGCATTTTCATGTCGCTGATAACAATCGAAATGTCGGAATTCTCATGTAGCTTCTCAAGGCCTGCATAACCTGATAATGCTGTTATCACCTCAAACCTGCCCTTAAAGTTTATCTCAAAAATCTTAAGGTTAATGATCTCATCATCCACATAAAGCAGTGTTGCAATTCTCTCCATATAACATTTAGTATTTCTTCGGCAATAACATAAAACAACTCTATATTTCTATGGTTTTTGATTCATCGTTTTTTTTGTACACGGGAATAAAATATATCATCCTGATCAGGCCGGAATTTGTCTGCAGGCCCCTCAGGCATCCTGAAGTGATATTCTTCACAGGAACCAATGCCATGCCACTGACCAGCCCGCAACCCTCTCCTGCATATTCCCAAGCCCTTCTGGCAAGCACCATACCTGTAAATTTAAAATGTAAGGGTTATATTTGACTTATGACAGACATCATCAAATTGATCACCCTGATCCCCCTTTTTATCAGTTCAAATTTAAGCAATAAAGTTTGAGTAGGCAGCTATTCTATTCACAAAAGTGTAACTTATTAACAATAATATTTTGCCTTGTTGAAACTGACCTGCAGAAGATATTAAACGCATTAACGTATTAACGTATTAACGTATCAACAAATCAACGCATCAACGCATCTACGCATCTACGCATCAACCACCCCCTGTTATTACCCGTCCTTTGTGAAAGATCATGGCAATCTCCTCTGTCTCATAAAAAGGATTTCTATAAAAAGAAGTCAGGCAATTGCCAGCATCTGAGCAAATAAAACTCCGGATTTCATACAGCCATTTTAACCAGAAACAGATACCTGCTATGCCCGACTCTTTGCAAACAAATCAAAAATATCAGGAGATAAATTTACATCTGCATACGACCATTGTCAAATATTTCTGCCGTCCGGAATAAAACTAACTATTGCATTGTTTATCATGTGGTTACATAAACATCACTCAGTCAGTCTCTTTAGAAAATGCACCAGATGTGGGATATCTGGCACACTATATCTGGCAACAGAAGGCATGAATCCCACTCTTATAGTATGTGCAGTCATGGGGAGTCTGCGGAACAGCATCTCGTCTGCCTTGTCATCGCCGGCAGCAAGCAGGAAGTCATAGTTGCCTTTTTCAATAAGGTTCATTGCCACCATTGCCTTATTGTACTTATTACTCTTAATCTCGAGCACCTTATGACCCTCAAGGATTTCAAGATCAGCCTTATGCCGTATCATTTCCGAGAGGTCATCACGTAATTCATTCAGTCTTAACTGTGCAAAATCGACGTCGGCATTACGGTAATGCCAGGCCAGACAACCTGACTTCTCCTCAATGAAGGTTCCATTGCAACGGCTCACATACTCAGTGAGTATAGGCATCACTGCTCTCTTCCAGCTTGTTTCGCTGTTGTCAGATGAGAGCCATGATCCATAAGGTTCCCTGATGAAATATCCATGTTCTGCAACAAGAGTAACACGTGTGGCTCCAAACTGTCGTTCAAGGAAGTCCTTTGTCCTCCCGCTGATTATTACTACTTCTGTAGAATCATCCTCTGCAAGTTTCTGAATGATACCCAGGGTATGCTTATCTATCACTGCCTGCTCGGGATATCTGGCAAAAGAGACAAGTGTCCCGTCATAGTCAAGAAAGAGCATTCGCCGCGATGACAACCTGAACTCCTGGAGGATGAGGGAGGAGATATCTCGTGTAAGTATCCTTACCCTCATCTGGCGTTGTCCTTCGATGGTATCATATGTCTGGTCAAAGAAGTCGCGTGCCCATGTAAAGACATTGTAACTGCTGATACGTTTCTGCATTCTTTCGATCCTTGCATTCTTCTCCTTCCTGTTCATCTCCAGGGCCAGAAAGATTGAATCGGCAACCTCTATATCATCGGCAGGATTTATTACCAGTGCTTCTGTCAGCTCTGCTGCCGCACCGGCCATCTCACTCAGGATAAGTACTCCCCTGTTCTCATTCTGGCTGGCAATATACTCTTTGGCAACCAGGTTCATGCCATCGCGCAGTGGCGTAATAAGTCCGACATCGCTTATGTCATACAGTGCAACAAGCTCATTGAAGGAGAGCGACCGGTACTGGTACACTATAGGTCGCCATGAAAGGGTACTGAATCGTCCGTTGATGCGCCCTACAGTTGACTCAATCTCCTTCTTCATCTCCCTGTATTTTTCAATGTTGTCACGTGAAGGTACAACGACCATATTAAATACTGTCTTGGTTCGCCACTGAGGGTACCTCTCCAGAAAGGTCTCAAACCCCTTCAGACGATGTAGCAACCCTTTTGAATAATCAAGACGGTCAACAGAAAAGATGAGTTTCTGATCAGAGAGAAGTGCTTTTATCTTCCTCTTCTCTCCCACCACATTCTTATTCAGGGAGGCTGAGTGAAACTTATCATAATCAATGCCTATGGGGAAGACATCAGCCTTAACAACCTTATGCGGAGTATATATCAGGTTCTGTTTGCATTCATACCCAAGAGTCCGTTTTACCGACTTGATAAAATTCTGTGCGTAATCATTTGTGTGAAACCCTATCAGATCAGCCCCCAGCATACCACCCACCAGAGACTCACGCCAATGACGTGGCAACAACCTGAATAGCTCAAACGATGGAAAGGGAATATGAAGAAAGAAGCCTATTGTGGCATCAGGATGATGCTTGCGTATCATATCAGGTAACATCATCAGTTGATAGTCATGTATCCAGATAAAATCTCCGGGCAATATGTTCTTTATCATCTGCTCACAAAACCTGTGGTTTGCCTCTTCATATGCACTGAAGTATTCCTTGTTGAATACGCTATAGGATGGAAAATAATGGAAGAGAGGCCAGAGCAGATCATTGCAGAAACCACCGTAATATAACTCATTCAGCTTATGCGGGAGAAATACCGGTTTGATATTGAAATACTCATTCTCTATTTTTCCTGAATTGAAATCTTCAGGCAGTGAATCGGTAACACCTGCCCATACTATCTTGTTATCAGAAAGAGATCCTTCAGTGTTTCTGAAGCTTTCTGAAAGAGCGAGCATGGCCGAGACAAGACCTCCTGTGCTCTGAACTGCCCTATAGCCACTCTTGTAATTAATGAATCTGAATGGAAGTCTGTAGGCTGCTATGACAAGTCGACTAAACTGTAATTCCCTGCCCATTTTAATCCTCCTTTTCATTCAGGAACCACCACAACTTATAAAATTAATCAATTTTTGTTAGTTTTTCTCCTCATTTTTTAGTTATTTGCTCTCCGCGACTATGTTTATGGGGAAAAACAAGTTTTGTACTAAGGGTCTGGTTTTACCTGTTAATCATATGTGTCAGCCTTTTTTTCAATTCCATACCTCTCCGGAGAAGGGTTCCGCACATATATCAGACTCTGTTAGCTGGAGTACACCTTATAATATGCAGTGTGACAAATCGTTGTTCAGGTGTTTAGAGCAATGGCTGATACCGGGTCTGAGGCAGATAAGCATTTTGAACATAAAATATAACAAATCATATGGACACAAATTTTTTATAGAAGCCCAGGGATTACAAATCAATTACATTATGGAAAGATGTTACCTCTGAAGAGTGGAATGATGCCGGGTGGCAGGTTAGAAACTCAGTACGTAATGTAGAGCAGCTGGAACAGATCATCAGGCTGAGCAAGCAACAGAGAGAGCAGATAAGAGAGACGCTTGATGAGATGAAGAGGCAGGGGAAAGAGCCTATGAGAATCACCCCTTACTATGCAAGTCTGATGAGTGAGGATCCATTTCATCCTCAACTTGAGGAGGGAGAAAAACCAGAAAAGCGTCTCGATCCAATCTTCTGGCAGAGCGTACCTACACCGGCTAACCTTCTTTTTCCTGACACAGGTGTCGAGGGTGCAATGAGCGAAGGCACCAGAAGCTATGGGGCTGCATATCAGCGTTATCCGAACAGGGTAGCATTGTTTGTAGCTGAGAACACCAGTTGTGCATCTTACTGTGTCCACTGCCAGAGAGCCAAGTCATTAGACAGCTCGGTAAACGTAACCACCGATGAAATAAACAGGGGCCTCTATTATATAAGGTCAAATAATAATATTAACGAAGTACTGGTAACAGGAGGCGATGCGTTAATGATCAACAGAAAGAGACTGCAGTATGTACTGGAAGAATTAAGCAGGATTGACCATCTGCGCTCTGTCAGGATAGCAACCAGGGTACCTGTTGTAATGCCTATGGGCATTACCGATGAAATACTTGATCTTATTACCGCTTCAGCAAACAGACATTCGACAGGCATCAGTAAATATGTCTATTTCATGACCCATATAAATCATTACCATGAAATAACAGAGGAGTTTGCATCCGCTATTAAAAGGATCAATAATCATGGGTTTACTGTCAGAAACCAGACTGTTCTTCTCAATCATGTAAATGACTATTACAAGACTCTGGCCGAGACTTTCAGGAGGATGTTCTGGGTCGGGGTTCACCCTTACTATCTGCTTCAGTGTCATAAGGAAAAAGGCATTGTACACTTCATCACTCCAGTTCAGGTTGGCAAGATATATATGAAGAACCTGCAGGGATGGATGTCGGGCATGACAGTCCCCCGTTATGCTGCAAACATTGAAGGAGGCGGAGGCAAGGTTTTGCTGATGCCTTCAGGGCATGACACCCTGAATACCGAAGAAGACATCGAGGAAAAAATCTCCGAGTCATATGCTACCGTTACCACCTGGGATGGACGCGAAATATTCAGGTATGAAGCACTGGGACGCTCAACACGGGAGGACTTCGAAAAATCTGTTGCCATAATGGACCAGTTCATTGGCAGAAAGGGAGTCTTTCTGCCCAAGGTCATCCTGGTAGATGAAAATGGAAATCACATTGAGACAACAAACAGGACCAAGCTACCAAGGCTTGAAAATGAGAAAAAGATGAAACTCCTTTGTTATGACCCCTACAGTGATGAAATGCCGTTAACAAATCCGGCTGAGATATCAGAGATACTGGAGGATGGTTTTAAAAAGTCAGAATACTATAAGAAAGCATGATAACGTTAACAGAAAGAGATTCTACAGAATCTCTTTCTGGTTCCTTGAGTTGACAAACAACAGAGAACCCACATCATCATAGCCATCGAGGACAGCCTCTCCATTGTGTTTTAACCATTCAGTCCTGAAACCTGTCATCACCAGGCCGGCGGAGGCAGATCTGCTGTTAATCATCTGCTTCGGTGTCAGCCCCGGCTCTTCCTTGATTATCTCAATGTTCTGAGCAGTTATGGGAAGGCGCCCGGCATTGACCAGATCATGAAGCTTCTCACGTGTTATACCATACTCAGATTCAGGGCATATCTCAAAAATCTTAATATTGGCCCTCTTCCAGTCGGGGTGACCTGAAATGATAAAGCTGAGAAGGATCAACAGGCTGGCATTTTCCGGATCTTCTGAGTTGATCCACACATGAATGCCATTCCTGAAGATGATATCCTTTCTGCTGCTGGCCAGAAGGCAGATATCAAAGTTACCGGCTTTTATAAGGTTAATATTCTCTATTATCTCACCCAGGTTCTGCGGATCCTCCTTATCATATTCAAAAACAATCATGTTGTTTTCAAGTCCTGATATTCCCGGCAGCTGTATTGTCTGAACGAGGGCTGAGGTGTATGACGGAGAGATAAGAGTATCAATATATACATGGTTATTAGCTGTGTCATACATCTCTATCAGCTTTGACAGTTCTTCCTCAGCCTGATGGTTCGTCGCCTTAGAGTAATAACCCTCTATTCTGTGAATATAGGTACTGAACCCATAACGGTATGAGATCCATGATAACAGTCTGAAGGCTTTTACCCTCTCAAATGAATCTTTTGAGATGCATATGGCACTTGGTTTCCACTCCTTCTCCTTCTTCCTGCTCCCGGACTTCTGAAGGTATACCTGAAGGTTTCTGTTTATCTGAAACAGGGTATTGGCAAAAAGAGACTCAAGTCCCTGTCTGTCTGAATGATAATACCTTATATAGAGATAAATGCCTGCCATGATGATTATTGAACCCATAGCATATGGGGCATTTATTCTGAACATCACCCATACGGCAATCAGGAAACCTGCCAGCGAGTAAAACCACTTTGAGCGCAATGAAGGTCTGTATGATGGTGACGAGCCAAAATGGTTAAGAAAGGAAATAAGACACAGCGAGCCATATGTCACAAGGAAGAACATAGATATAATCTCAGCAACCGCGTTTACACTCCCGAGGGCTACAAAGAGAAATGCTATTGCCAGAGTAACAAGACTGGCATTTATAGGTTCATTATCTGATTTTCTGCCTTTTGCAAGCCATTTATTAACCTTCTCTGAGGGGAAAGAATCATCGACAGCCAGTGCCTGGAGGGTTCTGGGAGCCACCATTACTGATCCCAGGGCTGATGATATGGTTGAGGCAGCCAGTCCAAGCGGAATGATAAGCACCCCTCCCAGGGCAATCTTACCCATTATCAGCTGTTCGTTCAAGAGGTTGTCAGGGCTTGCTGATATTGAAAGTTTGTACACAACAGCTATATAGATTATCATTCCCCCAAGAGTGGCAGCAATGGTACCAAGAGGTATTGACCTGGCAGGGTTTCTCAGATCGCCTGAGAGTCCTACTCCGGCAGTCATTCCGGTGAAAGCCGGAAAGACAATAGCAAAGACCATAAAGAAACTGTTCATATTTTTCAGGCTTCCGGCCGGTAGTCTGCCTCCAAGTGCTGTCTGGTAATCTGTTGATCCGATGAAAAACAGCAGCAGCGAGATAAACAGTAAGGCAATAACGATATAGAGCGCCTTGACACCCAGTGAAGCTCCTTTGCGTAAAATGAAAACTCCCAGAATAAGCAGCGAAGGTATGCTTATTGCCTGGCGTGGCAGATTGAAGCTATAAGTCTCAGCAACCCATTTGAAAAGAAACTCAAATGCCTCTGTGAAAGCTATAATATAAAAAGCTACACTTATTGCCTGTGAAAGAAAGAGCGCTATGCCTATGGTGGCACCTATATTAAGTCCAAATGACCTGGAGATGATAAAATATTCGCCACCCCCTTCAACCCTCTTATTGGTTGCCAGTTCAGAGATTGCAAGAGCAGTGGGAATGGTAAGAGTATGACCAAGTATTATGATAAGAAATACTCCCCAGAAGCCCAGTGTCCCGACAGCAAAACCAAAACGAAGAAAGAGAATGGCACCAAGGATGGTTGATATTGCAGTAAAAAAGACAGGTGCTGTTCCAAATTGTTTTGTTTTTCCTAATGACTCCATTTGCAAAATGCTGTTGTTTGGCACACGGGTGCCGGTTAAAATATTATGTTAAAAATATCATGGTTTAATAAACCCTGATGAAAATTTCTTTTCAGAAAACAGTGTTGCAGTATTTATCAACGCCAGATGCGAATATGCCTGCGGGAAATTACCCAGTAACCTCTTGGTTGTGAAGTCTATATCTTCACTAAACAATCCCAGATGATTTCCGTATGAGAGAAGGTTTATAAATACCTCCTCCGCCTCACTCTCCTCTCCTATTGCAAAGAGTGCCTGTATAAGCCAGAAGGTACATATTGTAAAAGATGAAGAGGGTCTTCCGAAATCATCCGGATTTATATATCTGTACATCAGTCCGTTATGAAACAAAGCTTTTTTCACCGCATGTACGGTAGAAACGAACATCGGATCATCAGCTGTTATAAATCCATATTCAGCCATCAAAAGCAGTGATGCATCCACATGCCGGGAGCCGTATGACTGGGTAAAAGTCTTCAGTTCTTCATTCCAGCCATTCATGAATACATCACTCTTAATATCGGTTGCTATGCTTCGCCACATCTCTGCGTAAGATGTCTTATTAAGGAGTGATGCTATCTTCGAAGCTCTGTCCATCGCCACCCAGCTCATGATCTTTGATGAGACAAAATGCTTTTCTTCCTTTCGTATCTCCCAAATACCCTTGTCTGGATTCTCCCAGTGTGTTGAAACAGTCCTTGATATGTTCCTGACAATCTCCCATATATCTTCTATCTCGTCAAGTGTACCCGGAAAGAACTCATAATATTGAGAGATCACATTCAGAAGATAACCGAACACATCATTCTGTCTCTGTTTAAAAGCAGCATTCCCTATCCTCACCGGTTTAGAATTCTCGTATCCGGCAAGATGAGGAAGGTCTTTCTCAGTGAGATCATGTTCACCTCTGATGCCATACATTATCTGAAACAGATCGCTTTTTGTTTTAATGATACCTTTAATATACTGAAGAAACTTCTGGGCAGCATGGTAATGACCCATCTTAAGCAGGGTATCCATTGACATTGAGGCATCACGGAGCCAGCAGAATCTGTAATCCCAGTTCCGCACCTCCCCGAGAGTCTCAGGAATGCTGGTGGTCAGAGCAGCCAGAACTGCACCGGTCGACTGAAATGACATTATCTTGAGTATAAGCAGACTACGCGTTATCTCTTCGTTATATTTTTTATATTTTTTTGATCTGTTGGTCCAGTTGAGCCAGTATACTTTTGTTCGCTGGTACTCAAGATATACCCGGTTTATATCAATCTCTATAAGTTTCTGGTTATAAGACAGAAGCATAAACTGCTGGCCGGTGATAAATATCTCCCTTGACCCGGCTATCTCTTCAGGTGCAAAGCTGGTATAAAGGAAGATACAGTCAGTAGGATTGACCCTTGAATATATCTTTATATGATCATCCTGGGTAATGCAGGCTACCTCCTCACGTGCATAATTGAGTACAGGAGAGAAGTTTATTCTGAAAGAGGGAGAACCTGATTTATGTCTGATGTATCTGTAAATCTCAGCAGGAGCAAAATAATCATCATCGCCGGTTTTATAGAAAGGCATGAAGTCGATTATTTCAAAAGAGCCTTTTGCCGAGTCAAACTCTGTACAGAGGATATTTGTTCTGTCAAAGTACTTCTGTTTAACCTCATAAGTCTCATCCACTTCAAGGGCAAAGCGGCCTCCCCTGTCTTTATCAAGTATTGCAGCAAACACTGACGGAGAGTCAAAATCAGGCAGACAGCACCAGTCAATGCTTCCTCTTTCAGATATCAGGGCAGCACTCCGGCAGTTTCCTATGACTCCATAATTGAGATTCTTCATATCTGATTGTTTGTACTGATCTCAGGGGCTACCGAATAATCACGCCCATACAATATGTTACCAAAGGTCATTGTCAGTGTTGTAATAAAAATTGTCTGGACAACCACACCTTCACTTATCAGTGGAAGTCGCATTGCCTCAGGGATGGTCATGAAAAGAAGAATAGTAATAAGTCCCCTCGGGGCAAACCATAACAACGGAAACAGGGGTTTCCTGAGTATATATTTAAAAAAGAGAGCTCTCAGAATAAAGAAAGAGGCGCTGACTGAGAGTGAAACAATAAGTGAATTCAGGTTAAGAAGACTTTCAAGAGAGGTATAAAAGCCAAAAATCAGGAAGAAGAAAGAGCGCACCAGAAAAGTAAGCTCACCGGTTATCTGCTTGAATGATTTCAGTCCTGCATTAAAATCCCCGAAGTCAACACGCTTCTTTATGAAATCGAACTGGAAGAGGTTATTGTTATTAAGTATAAGGCCGAAGATGAGAACAACGATCAGTGAAGGCCAGTGTATCAGATTTGCCAATGTATAGATCAGCACTACAAAGGTAAGTATTATAACATACTTTATATGATGTGTAACCTTATGTAGCAGGTAAGCAAGCATAGCACTGATGAGTATGGAGAAGAGTATTGTCATTATGATCTCAAGAGTAAAACCCATGATAGCCTTTCCTACCGGCAGTCCGTTAAAAAGGACAAAGTCAAAAACAATAATACCAAGAATATCAGAGACAGAGCTTTCATATACGATAAACTCCCTGTCGTTCGAGGCCAGATTGGAGGAAGAAGGTATTGCCACAGCACTGCTGATGATGCCCAGTGGAATTGCATTCAGGAAAGCGTTTTTGAAATCATAGTCAAAGAATGAAGAGAGAAGAATGGCAAAGAAGAAGACAAAGACAAAGAACAGTATACCGGCTGAAGCAAATGATCTGATCATCAGTCTCTTTTTGTCTCTTCCCACCTTCAGGTCCAGACTACCCTCAAGCACTATCAGTACAAGCCCCAGAGTACCCATTACCGGAAGCAGCAGTGAGAAATCAGGCAGAGTAAAGCCTATGACCCTGAAGAAATAGTTCAGAGCCATACCCAGTATTATAAGCAGAATTACACCCGGTATTCTTGTTATCCGTGATGTGATCTCAAAAAAATATGCGATCAGGATAATGACACATAGCGATATAAGAATATAATAACTCATTTACTACCGTTAAGTATAGTCACCTTAAAGATAGTCTATTGAGTCAAAATCGCAAAATCAACGTTTTATTCCCATCTCGTCAAGAATAAAACCGGCATTACTAAACTGCTCTGTTATAAACAATATATATCTAATATCAACGGCTATACACCGCTGTATATCAAAGTCATACTGCCAGTCGCTTATCATAGCCTCATAATTACCGTCAAAGGCAACTCCTATGAGTTCTCCTTTTGCATTCATCACCGGACTGCCACTGTTGCCTCCGGTAATATCACACTGGTTGATAAATGCAACAGGTATATCCATCAGATCAGGGTCACTCCACCTTGAATTGTTTCTGGAGGCACTCATCTGCATCAGTCTTTCCGGAGCATTAAAGGGGATATTTCCGGTATACTTTTCTCTCATGCCATACAGAGTAGTGAACGGAAAATACCAGACAGCATCAGCAGGCTTATACCCTTTGACAGGTCCCCAGGTAAAGCGTATGGTGCCATTGGCATCAGGGTACATCATAGTCCCTTTCCATTGGAACAGGGCGTCAGAGTAGTCTCTCCGCAAGGCAACCACATTTGAAGAAAACTCATTGTAAATGGCACTTATCTCCTCCGACATCGGATAGAGACTGATGACGAGCTTTAAAAACGGGTCATTCAACTTTTCGAGTTGTGATGACGACTTCCCGATAAGATTCTTTGCATAGTCTTGTCTCTTGAGCTTTGAGCTCTTATATGCCTTCTCCACCCACTCCTCAGCATTAAGACCCGACTGTCTCAGTGTCTCATCCAGGCCGGTGATCCTCTGAGCGGCAGGCAGAGACTCTGCCATCCTGATGATTCTCAGAAGCATAGCCTTGTCCAATGGTTCATAAAAATCGTTGTATAAAAAGCCAAGACTCTCCTTAAACCCGTTTATCTTTTCTTCATCTGCAACTGACTTCCCTTCTCCGTTGGGGGTGTCAAGCTCCCTGGCAAACCTGTATATCTGCCCCGCTACTGACAACATTGTCCCCGGGAAATTCTCCAGCATACCAAATATATCATCTCTCTCCCTGGTTCTGGCTATGATATCATACTGAGCCTTCTCATCAGACAGAATACTTCCATATTTCGCTTTCAGATCAGGTTTTGTTGAAAGCCACTGAATGAACTCCTGCTCAAAATCAATCTTTTCCTGCAGAAAGTTTGTTTTTTTCATGCCCTCTATCTTCCCCTGATAATTTTTCATAGTATTGGCAAGACCTTTTGTAAAACCGGCAACTTTTATTCTTCCCTCCGGGTCATTAAGTGTCAGCTCTTCCGCCAGTTTTATTATCTCTCTGAAGTTATCTGCCGTAAACGGATAGTTATAATTCAGGTTCCAACTCACTGAGTTAGACGAGCGATACCTTGTAGTGAAACCCGGGTAGCCGATTATAAAACAGAAATCATCTTCGTCGAGGTCACCTTCTGATACCTTAAGCCATACCGAAGGGTTATATGGTACATTCTCACTGCTGTATCCGCTGCCTCTGCCATCAGGGCTCACATATACCCTCATAAAAGAGAAATCGCCGGTATGTCGTGGCCATACCCAGTTATCAATCTCTCCGCCATAATTGCCAACTGATAACGGTGGTGAGTATACCAGACGTATGTCTTTGAAAATCCTGTACACATACAGAATAAACTGTTTCCCGTTATGCATCCGGGCGACCTCTGCCAGCATATCATCATCCTTAAGATCAAGTGAGTCAATGATCTTTTTAATTGTTGTTTTAATCTCATTCTCCTGCTCCACAGGATCAGTTATCTCCCTGTATGAAGTCATTACTTCATCAGTCACATCCTTCATACTTACCATCAGTCTGGCCTGATATCCCGGTGCAGGTATCTCTGATGACATCTCCCTGGCCAGAAAACCATCAGTCAGGATATCAGATGCGACAGTCGAGTTACGCTGCAGGGCTGTATAAGCAACATGATGATTCGTCAGTACAAGTCCTCGTGAAGAGACGAATGAGCCAGACCCTCCTCCGATCTGAAGAATGGCATTAGCAATACATGGTCTGTCCGGACTGTAGATATCCTCAAGAGGCATCTCAAGTCCTTTCTCCTTCAGATCAAGCTGTCCCAATTGCGAAAGCAACCACATACCCTCCTGGGCTCGCAGTGAATAAAACGACAGGGTACAGAGAATGGAAATGAAAAGCAGTTTTTTCATACTTACATGGCTTTTGTTTGTAACTGTCCTAAGGCTACATGTCAAAGATATGAAGCAAATCAAAAGATGTCAATAGAGAGGATTGTTATCCTAAGGTTAATTATGGTTAAAAAGCAATGCAGAGGCTAGACACCTGATAGTTTGCCCGCTTCAGCAGTCAAAAAAGTTGAATTGGCAATGTAGAAGCTGTCGCTGGCATAGATAAAGAGACAACTGCCTCCGGCAATGGTGTCAATAATCTCGTGTGACAGCGCGGGCGGCAACGCCGGACAGCCCCAGCTTCGTCCTAACCTGCCATATTTTTTTATAAATTCTTCTGACACATAATCAGCTCCATGAATCACTATCTCACGGTTTCTTGCATTATCATTTATATTTTTCTCAAGCCCGTCAAGCCTCAATGAATATCCGTTACCTCCAGTGTATGTCTCAGCTGTGATAAAAAAGCCAAGAGAACTTTTCAATGATCCCTCTTCGTTAGAGAAGAGATCAGCACACAGGTCACCAGAATTTCTTCCATGAGCAACAAGAGTGAAAAAAAGTAGTTTTTTGGTCTTAAGATCAACAACATATAATCTCTTCTCACTTGATGGTTTTGAAAAATCAATAATAGTAATCAGCTCTTTTTTCTTAAGGGAATCTATTTTATGAAGCCCGGTTATTGCAGTATTGAATATATCAAATGGTAGTTTGTCCTCCAGCCCGCACTCACGCCATAGTATCCTGTTTTCATCCTTATGGCTGGCGTTATGCTTCATATTGCATGAAAGCATCACTATCAACATTGCAAACAATGAGATAGATTTAGTCATATCACTTTAGTTTTATCCGGTAGACGACAACTGATCGTCCCGGGATCTTGTTTCCGTCGCCTCTGACCCCATGAGCCAGATAAGGAGGTATGATAAAAATAAATTCTGACCCGTGAGACATAAGTTTAATACCCTCCAGCAATCCACTCTCCATTTCAGAGTATCCTAAACGTGTTGTTCTGGGGGTGTCCTCCGAGGTAGAATAACAGATTGTACCGTCGAGCAGTGAACATTCATAATCAAAAGTGATTATCTCCCCTTCATTTATAGTGTTACCGGAGCCCTCCTTTACTACTGAATACCAAAGACCTGTAGGTGTCTCTTTTGCTTCTATACTTTTTCTTTCACAGTAGTTCAATATCAGTTCTCTGTCTTTTGTAAGGAGGTATCTGTTCATCTCTATCATGCTTTTTCCGTCGGGTCTTTCAGACCCCTGCTTCTGATAGTGCTTACATGACAGAAGGAGAACAAACAAGGGTATTAATATGAGTAAAGGCTTCTTCATAACCCTACTTCCAGAGCAGCAGCATCAAGATCCTGTTTAAACTGTGGCAGTACAGACCTGAAATGGGTAACCGCATTCTCTATACGGCCAGCCATCTCACCACCGGCAGCATTCCGGTGCCCTCCGCCATTAAAGCACATGCGTGAGAGAGCATTTGCATTGAAGTTACCCTTTGACCTTAACGATATCTTTGTGAAACCGCTACGCTCAATAAAAAGTACAGAGAGTACCACACCGGCAATAGTAAGAAGCATATTGGCAAACCCTTCTGTATCTCCTTTCTGATGTTTATGTTTTTCCAGGTCTTCCTTCGTAAGCCATATATAAGCTGCATGATATTCAGGTAATACCACCATCCGTTTATCCAGAGCATATCCCTTCAGCTGTATCCTGTCAGCTGAGAAGTTGCTGAAGACACGGTTAAGAATTCTGTCTTTATCCACACCCTGATCCAGAAGTGTGCCGACAGTCCGCATGGTATCACCATTATACAACCCATGTTCAAAATTTCCGGTGTCAGTAACAATACCCACGTAAATAGCTTCACTGAACGCTTTGTCATTGAAATCCCCGTTATTCAATTCCCTGACAAGAGAATAGACCAGCTCAGAGGTAGAGCTGCGATCAGTATCAGAGATGATAAGGTCAGCTATATGATCCGGCTCAGGATGGTGATCAATCATTACTTTACGAGCAGGTGAAGCCAGGATAAACTCCTCTGCCTTCCCCATTCTTGATGAGGTATTGAAATCCATCATTATAATAAGATCCGCCTCTTTTATTATTGCAGCGCCTGTCTCCTGGTTATGATGAAAGTCAACAATCCTGTCAGTATCAGTCATCCATAGCAGAAAATTCTGAAGTGCGTTAGGAGAAATCATACCGGCCTCTTTCCCCTGTGTAAGTATCCAGCGCCTCATGGCAAGCATGGCTCCTGCTGCGTCACCGTCAGGGTTTATATGACAGATCAGCAAAATATGATCAGAAGCAGTTATCAGCTCTTTAAATTCTTTAGTATATTTACCTATGTCTATCACTTATATAAAGTTTAAGGTTGACAAAGTTAAGAAAAAGATTTTCGCAATAAAGATTATTACTGAACGTTTAACTGCATGCTGTTATGTTTAATGACTATACATTTTCGATAATAAAGCCCAATTCAGTAAGGACAGGAAAGACAGGGCCCATCCTGGCAATGATAAATGAGGCCGGATTCCAGATTGCTGCAATGAAAATGATAAGACTCACAAAAGACCAGGCTGAGTCATTTTATGACATTCACAAGGGCAAACCATTCTTCAACGATCTTATCGATTTTATGACTTCTGGTCCCGTCGTTGTAATGATACTCAAACATGATAATGCTGTTGAGTCTTTCCGTCACCTGATTGGATCAACCGACCCGGCAAAAGCTGAAGAAGGTACCATACGACATGAGTTTGCCGTTAACGTTCAGATGAATGCCATCCATGGCTCTGACTCTCCTGAGAATGCTGACAGGGAATCACACTTCTTCTTCTCAAGGGTTGAGGTATTTGGCATGGAATAACAAATACAATACTATTCTCAAAGCCGGAGCAATTATCCGGCTTTTACTTTTTGAACTATTTTCTTAACCTTTCGTTAGTGTAATAAACGAGACAAAATGACACTACCTGTTTTACCTGATTTCTCTGACAAGAAAACACTTGAAAAATATTCATCAGCATATACACTCTCCGATATGGAGATCTTTATCTTCCCTGAACTGTTCTATCCGCTGGTAATTGCCAACATCATGTCGCCAATAATATGGAAGTGGCGTGATGATCCATGGTTCAGGGATGTTGATAAGAAGAACTTCACCTATAAAGCAAACCGCATCAAGCAATATATAATTGATAACTATATATTTAACCTTGATCTTGAAACATGGGGCCTTACTGACAAACAGAAAGAGTTGTCACGTTTTTCAGAGTTTTTTGACACAAAAGTGCTTGCACAGTCTAATGCTCTTTTCGGTTATGAGGGTGATAAATATTATTTCAGTATTGATATCAGGAAACATTTTGGACTTGACAAGTATAACAGTGATATAATTCCATACTGGAAGACAGAGACTGTTGAGGCGATGACTGCCTTTCGGTATAAAGAACACTTCACCACCGGGGCAGGTGAGTGTGTGAGTCTGGCAGCTCTTTATGCTGCTGCCATGTTTATTATAGGGCGCATCCCTCTTGAGAAGATATACCTGATGGCGACACCTCTTCATTCGCAGAATTTCATTGATGAGAAAGATGGATTGATTACCAACAACAGGCGTATCATGACCAAAAACATGTGGTTCAATGGCACCTCATTATCTGAGAAGGCCAGAAGGGCTGTTGAAAATGAGAAGATAACCATTGTCTCACACATAACCGGACATATACACACTGTTTATGAAGAGGCTACCATTGATCAGGTACATTACAACAACTTCAGCTGTAAGCTGAATGATTTTGTCAGGACAGATATTACGCCTCAGATATTCATCAATTTCCTGAGGTTTAAGAAAGAGTGCAAAAGCCTCTTCCAGTACCGTTATGAGAGGCTGGGTGTACCAAAATACATATTACTTGAGAAGATGTTTGAATATGAGCACACCTCCAGGTACAGTGTCAATGAAGAGATGCGTTCAAAGCTGCTGGATGAGGTCGACAGCGATGATCTCTCAATGAATCCCTTTGAGGGCAAACTGATGTTGAATGATGTTGAACTGTTTTTCAGAAAGAACAGGCATCTTGAGCTGAAGGAGCTGGAAAAGGCATTCTTCGAACAGTTCAATGCCGTCTCGGAGCGATGTAGCCACCGTATGTTCAGTGAGATAAAGAAGTTCATAATAACAAAGCCTCAGTTGCCTTCTGCAGGTAAGAGGTTCATTACCACATCATATCCGGCAATAAATGTGTCAGACACCCGGGAACAGATTATTGAGACTGTAGAGTCATCGGCGGCCAGTTCAGAGATGTCACTACTGTCGATCTATGCCTACCGTAACATGAAAGGCAGCAACTGGTTACCCTTCATTAAAGCTGCTATTGAAAGAAACCCTGTATGTCATACCACACTGCAGGGGATGAATCCGGATGAAATATATAATACCCTCATTGCATTTGATAATGTATCTATCTATGACTCCACGCGGCTTGCACAGCCTGATGAGGTATGGAATTTCCGCAGGGGCGATGGTATCGAAAAGGCCTTTCTGATGGCAGATGCTCTGGTGGCATCGGATGGTGACGCTGAGATAGAGATCACTGTTGAAGCCAGTACAGCTGAGCTGACACATAATGGAAAAGGTTACACATTTATGACCGACAAGGGGCTGTCAAAGAGAGTGATTATTAAAAGGGGCAACTACATGGCAGAATAATGCAGTAACCGCATAGCGTCTTCAGTGAATTATTATATCCCGCACAGCATTACCACCTGCCTCACGGTTCAGTTGCTCACGCAGGGCCTCTTTCAGCATCATCAGTTCACTCTTCACCACTGATGATGTTATATGAACATGCAGAACACCATTCTTTATATATATTGATGAAGTACGTGATGAGATAGCTTTTCCAGTTATCCTGTCCCATGAGTTTATCACGGCAGCCTCCCTCAGTTTTGGGCCCAGCCGGTACTCATTGATAAGGTCGCCCAGTACCTCTCCGAGTGTCTGTGTCTTACTTCTTCTCATCGCTATTCTCCTTACCGTTGTTTATCTCTTCCTCAATGCCTTCCCGGCCTATACGGAATAACCTGAAGTCAATTCCGGTTCTGTCCAGAATGCGATGGATACGCTCTTTCTGGGTATCAGTAATGAATATCTGTCCAAAATCACCTGTGCCTACCAGCCTGATTATCTCTTCCACCCTTGTCTCATCAAATTTATCAAAGATATCATCAAGAAGCAAGGCCGGAAAGAAACCGTTCATACGGCTTATATAGCCGAACTTGGCGAGCTTGAGAGCCACCAGGAAAGACTTTTGCTGACCCTGTGATGCTGATGTACGGGCCGAGTGGCCGTTAATCTCAAAGATAAGATCATCGCGATGGATACCGGTAGTACTGTATTGCAGCGTCAGGTCCCTGCTTCTTGCCTCAGTGAGTTGCGCACTGTAATCTGAGGCAGCCAGATGTGACCGGTATCTTATGTTTACTGTCTCAGCACTATGTGAAATTCTTTCATAATAGTCTGAAAAAAGTGGCTTCAGGTTCTCTGTAAGCTCTTTCCTTGCATCGTATATCTTAGCGGCGAGAGGGAGCATCTGATCATCATAGAGGTCAAGCATTGTTGCAGAGTCATATCCGGCACTCTCACGGAGTATCTTGTTACGCTGCATAAGTAACTTGTTATAACGAACATGGGCATCAAGATATTCAGGGTCATACTGACTGATAATCATATTCAGAAAACGACGTCTCTCTTCGCTGCCTTCGGTAATAAGAGTGCTGTCAGCCGGTGAGACCATAACTACCGGATATCGCCCCACATGATCTGAAAGTTTCTGATATTCCTTACCGTTTCTCTTGAAGACTTTAGTCTTCTGACGCTGAAATGCACAATAGAGATCATCTGACTCACCATCCTTCTCAAATTCACCCTTGATCATGAAGAACTCTTCTCCATACTTAATACTAAGACTATCCGAGTTATTGAAAAAACTCTTTGTCAGTGAGAGATAATGTACAGAATCAAGGATATTTGTCTTACCTACACCATTATTGCCAACAAAGCAGTTAAATCTGGGAGAGAAATCAAGTGAAACGGCTTCGTAGTTCTTGAAGTTAGTAAGCTCTATATGTCGCAGATGCATAATATGAAAACAGATATGATATCACAGACAAAGGTAATAAGAGAAACGGTCAGCGCAATTGCCCTTTTATGAATGGCCCTGGGTAAACGGGAGCAGGAGGCTGAAACATCATTTTTTTAACTATTTATGCTGAAATAAACTTAAAAAAACTATTTTTGCGGAGTTAAATTTTGACCAGAAATACTATTTACCGATATGGCAAAGAAAAATGATGCAAACAAGGGCATCCAGAACGTTGAAGAAACACTGACAAAAACAGAACAATTTCTTGAAGATAATTATAAGTCATTGCTTTATGGCTTAGGCGTGGTTGTTGTATTAATAGGTCTTATCTGGCTTGTGAAGTTCATGGGTCAGAGAAAGAACAAAGAGGCACAGGCGCAGATGTGGGCTGCTGAGCAGTTCTTTGGCATGGACTCTATGAAGCTTGCTCTTGACGGCAGCGGCAATGACCTTGGCTTCCTTGACATAATTGACAGCTATGGCGGAACAAAAGCCGGTAAGCTTGCTTATTTTTATGCCGGTGTCTGCTATCTGCATCTGGGCGATTATCAGAACGCTATTGATCATCTGAAGAAGTATAACCTCAATGATGAGCTTGTGGCACCCGAGGCTGTTGCTCTCATCGGTGATGCTTATGTTGAACTGGGTCAGTATGACGAAGGTGTAAAGAACTATCTCAAGGCAGCAGATATGGCTGACAACAGTTTCCACACACCTGTATATCTCATGAAAGCAGGCGAGATATGCGAGATACAGGAAAATTTCACCAAGGCTCTTGATATCTACAACAGGGTTAAGGATAATTACCCTGAGAGCACAGAAGGAAGAAGTATTGAAAAGTACATCGAAAGGGTGAAGCTTTCAACGAAATAACTATTACAGGATAATAACACCACGCATCCGGGTTACCGGATGCGTTTTTTATATAAAATCATTATGGCAACAAGAGATCTTTCAGATTATGATGCATCAAAAGTACCTGATGCAAAAGGGATGCGTTTCGGAATAGCAGTAGCAGACTGGAACCCGGAGGTGACTCATTCACTTCTCAAGGGATGCATCACCACGCTGCAGAAGCATGGTGTCAGTGACGAGGATATTGTTGTCAGACATGTGCCCGGCACCTTTGAACTTACCCTTGGAGGACAGTGGCTGGCAGAGTATGACGACCTTGATGGTGTCATCTGCCTCGGCTGTGTGATACAGGGTGAAACGCCACACTTCACATATATCTGTCAGGGTGTTACACAAGGCATTACCCAGTTGAACATGGAATACAACATCCCATTCATCTTTGGTGTGCTGACAACTCTCACAGCAGATCAGGCACTCGACAGGGCCGGTGGCAAACATGGCAATAAAGGGGATGAAGCTGCCGTTACTGCAATACGTATGGCGGCCCTGCAGAGAGAGATGGAAGACTAACCTTCACCTCTGACATAGCTGTCTGTATGGACATGAAAGGCATCGCCGGCTGTAACTTGTCATTACAAATGGCTCCCTCTCAGAAAAGAGTGCTGTCAGGAGATTATTGATCTCTTCAGAATAACACTTCATCACCTTTTCATATTCGTCTGCCCGTGGTATCCCCTTGCCAAAATCAGAGAGAAACGAAAGAGGATCAAAACCTGATGATGATATCTGTTGTACCCAGTATATGTTTGGTGTAATGACCTCCCCCGGGTTATTTGTCAGGAGAGTGCTACAGTAAAGATGTGTCTGCAATACTGCATCATTTCTTTTCTCCTTCTCCTCATTGAACAGATCATCAAGCGTTCCAGGCTTATCCTTGGGTGATCCGGTCTTATAATCGACAACCCTCTTCATGCCAGACAGAGAGTCAACCCTGTCAACAATACCTCCAACAGCTATTTTCATCCTCTCTCCTGCCACAGGCACATAAAAGTAACTGTAGAACTTCTCCTCCAGGCTGAGTATGACAAGGTCAGTAAGTGTGCTGTCATAGGTCAGTATCTCGCTTATATAACGCACCAGCACATCAATGATAATCATGCTCTTACCCTTCAGCAGGTTCTCCTCCTTCCAATGCATCTCCTCTGAAGCTTTTTTGATGACCAGCAGCCGCAGTTCTTCAGTGTCAGCAGCTCTCATCCGGAGATATTCAGGTTCTGCCATGACTCCTATTAAAGGCTTGTATAGCTCTTCCATTGAACCATGAAGTATATTTCCAAAGCGTCGCTGATCAATCTCCTTCTCCAGCTTATCCTCCTCGTCAATGCCACAGACATACCTGAAGTAGAATTTCATCCGGCAGCCAAGCCAGGTATTAAGTGCACTTGGTGATATCAGCTTCGGATCTCCATTGTCATTCACACCTGAATATCTTCTCATCAGTGCTGAAATATGCTCCTGACTTTTCTCAATAGCTGCAGGTATTATTGTGCTGCGGCCGACAATGATATTCAGCGACCGGTATTGGGGAGAATAGGTGTCATCATATCTCATCTGTATGAGATAGCGACTCATCTCACCGGTACTGATACCCTGTGCTGTTGAGTTATACATAAACCACCCATGAAGAGGTTTGCGCAACAACCTGAAGAAATGATACGAATATATTGACTCATGTTCGTTTATTGTTGGCAGACCAAAAGCTCTCCTGATATTGTACGGGATAAAGGTGTTTTCATAACTCTGATTAGGGAATATCCCTTCATTCAATGAGAGAAAGATGACATTACGAAACTCCAGGGCCCTGGTCTCAAGAACACCCATGATCTGCAGTCCCTTCAGAGGCTCACCTGAGAAAGGCACAATCATGCGTCTGAAGACCCTGTCTATAAGTCTTATGCAGGTATCTGTCTTCAGACTAATGTTATATGAGGAGATGAGATTGCGAAGGCGTCCTGCCCCGCCAATGGCATGCCTGAGATATTCCCGGTCAACCTTCATAACATCTGTATCATTCCCTTCATTATAAGATGTATCATAGAGGTTGTGAAGGAGAGTTATAAGGTAATCTGGAAAATCTCTTGCCTCTGAGGGTATCATAAAGATTATTCCTGATGACACTCTCTCTGTCAGATATCTTTGTTCCACCCTCACCATATTCTCTGTGATAATCGCAGCAGCAAGTCTGTCCCCCTCATCACCTGAAAGCATCTTAAAATACTGATGTCGCAGAATGGCTAATACATTCTCAGCCCTGAAAAGCCTCTCATCCCCTGCCCCGGAGGCATAACGGGCCAGTGAAAAAAGCTGTCTGAGAAATGAATAGAGTGAGGTATATTTGAAGGGATGGCCCATTGTCACATTAGCACCCCTGGCCTCTTCAGGCAATGATGACAGCACCGGCGACAACAACTTCTCGTCGGCAAGAATGACAGCTGTATCAGCTGCGTCAGAGCCAGGGTTAAAACCTGATTCCATAAGTATCTCAGGAAGCATCTTGGCCTGGGCAGTGTCAGAGGGAGTATCTAGTATTATCCATCTGTTCTCACATGAATGATTCTCTTCTTCATCATATTTTGGAAGGTCATTCCCAAATAATCCCAGATTCTCTCTGATAAAGGTAGCTGCTTTATGATCCTTTTTTCTCATAAAATCATGATCATCATCCCAGTAAAAATGGATGCATCCATGACGGCGCAGAAAAAGAAACAGTTCTTTCTCGCAGTTATTCAGTGCATTAAGACCGGCGACATGATAGGTGATATTCCCTGTGATAATCAGGTTGTCAGCCATGGCTCTCTCAGCCACCTGACGACATAACATACCTTCCCAGGCACGTCCTTCTGTTGCCAGCGTTCCACTGAAACGCTTATATAAAGGACCCATTAACTGCCATACTGACCTGAAAGCAGTACGTGCTTCGCTGTCTGTCTCTTCAGGTCTGAAGCTGGTCCAGAAGCTGCGTATTATCTCCACCTGTGCCTCTGTGAGTGTACCGAACTTCTGATCTATCTCCCTGAGATCTGATATATTTGAGTATATCTTTTCCGGGTCTGCCAGCCAAAGGTCTATATCATTGAAATCAGAGAGGATAGTCTCACCCCAGCTCCAGAAATCATCAAAGGGCAAGGGTGTGGATGTAGATCCTGCATATGACCGGTACAGGTCAAAGACCAATGTCTCAGACTCGGTAATTTTTAAATCACTGAATGAGGCAAATAACTCAGTAACTGTCATCATCATGGGGGCCCACTGTGGCCTGTCACTCATCCCTGAGAGATATTTTGCCAGATATAACCCTGCCCTGCGGCTTGGCAGGATAACAACCTGCCTCTCCATCGTATCACGATGGTTATCATACAGTGTTCTTGCTACTTTCTCAAGAAAATCCACTTTGCTAACTGTTAGGTTTATAAAACTTACCCTGCCAGGTATCCTGTTCCTCCAGTCTCTTCTCAAAGAGACGCAGGAATTCGTCGGTACGCAGATCCCATAGCCTGGGATCAGCCAGTGTTCTTGGCGGAGCCTCACTACTGATACGCTCAATCATAATTGCAGGGTTGAGCCTCTCAACAAAAGCCGTCACCAGCTCAAGGTATTCATCTGTGGTGAAGAGATGAAACTTAGAAGGATCACTGGCATACTCATCAGCCATGGTTGTCCCCTTGAATATCTGCAGCTGGTGTAACTTCACCGAATGGAGAGGCAACTGCGAGATGACAGCAGCGCTGTCAATTATATCATCCCTGCTCTCCCCTGGCAGACCCAGGATAAAGTGGGCCCCGGTACGTATACCTCTCTCCGTGGTCTTTGTTACCATCATGGCGGCTGTCTCAAAGTCATGCCCTCGGTTTATCCTTTTTAACGTCGTGTTGTATACCGACTCAATGCCATATTCAATTATAAGAAACTTATCCCTGTTCAGCTCTGCCAGGTAGTCAAGCAACTCATCACTGACGCAGTCAGGACGGGTACCTATCACCAGACCGGTAATACCGGGATATGCCAGTGCCTCCGAGTAGAGTTCCTTAAGCCTCCCTATACCAGCATATGTGTTCGAATAAGCCTGAAAATAAGCCAGATACCGCTTTGCCCGGCGATACCGTCGCTTATGAAACGGAATGCCTTCATCAAGCTGCTGCGTCACACTCTTCTCCGGAGAACAATATGAGGGGTTAAAGGCCTCATTACTGCAATAGGTACATCCACCGCTACCAAGGGTGCCATCACGGTTGGGACAGGTAAAACCTGCATCCAGGCTTACCTTCTGAACTCTCTCTCCAAAGTATGAACTGAACCATGTAGAGAAAGCATTAAACCGCCGGTCACTGCCCCAATAATATTTTTTTATTTCATTCATCTTATTCTTTCACCTCATGAAGTCAGGAAAAAAGTCAAAAGTCAAACCTGTCCGACGCAGCGTAGCGAAGGCGGAAGTCGAAAGTTCAAAGTCCAAAGTCGAAAGCTGATGAACGGAGTGACCAAGTCCCGCGGAGCGGGATCTGTAATCACCTGATACTGACTAAACGCATCAACGCACCAACGCACCTCACACCTCATCCCTCATCCCTCACGCCTCATCCCTCATCCCTCTCATCTCACCCTCACTTTTATTCCCGTTTCACGGGACTTCGTCGCAAAGCTCCTCAGCTTTTGTCTT
>QKCK01000202.1 GCA_003245695.1 Bacteroidota bacterium
AAGCTCTTCATAATCGGTGAAGATAAATGTATATCCACCGTATTTCGAAGTAAGCTCTCTTAACTCACTCCCCAGCTGTCCTGATGCACCTGTGATAAGTATAGTTGACATAACTTAAAAGATAAAATTATGAGTGGATTCATGAAAAAGAGGATTGCGGCGGTCCTTCTCACTTAGAATCTCTTCTCCCTTCTCTATTCTCCAGTCTATGTTTAGCATTGGATCAAGTGCATTTATGCTTCCCTCATCCTGGGGAGAGTAGTAGCTGTCACATTTGTACATTACAATAGCATGGTCACTTAAGACAGAGAACCCATGGGCAAATCCTTTTGGTATAAAAAACTGTCTCTTTGTAATTGAATCAAGAATGACACCATACCATCTTCCAAAAGTAGGAGAGCCCCTGCGAAGATCAACAGCAACATCATAGATTTCACCTTCAACAACCCTGACAAGCTTTGCTTGCGCATTTGATCCATTCTGAAAATGAAGCCCACGGATAACACCTTTCGCCGAGTATGATTCATTGTCTTGCAGAGGTTCAAAACTTATCCCAGCTCTTGTATAGACATTCTGGTTATAACTCTCGAAAAAGTACCCCCTTTCGTCATTATAAACCAGGGGATCCAATATAACCAGACCGGGAAACCCAGTCTCTGTAACAATGAGTTTTTCCATTCTCTATTCTTCGTTTGCAATTTTTATCAGATAGCTGCCATATTGACTCTTTGCAAAGGGAGTAGCAATTTCAACAAGCTGTTCTTTTGAAATGAAGCCTTTTTTATAAGCTATCTCTTCAATGCATGATGCTTTTAGTCCCTGCCTCTGTTCAAGCGTTGCTATAAAGTTTGATGCCTGTAACAGACTGTCATATGTCCCGGTGTCGAGCCACGCCATCCCCCGACCTAATATCTTTACATCAAGAGCGCCATCCTCAAGAAACAGCCTGTTCAGATCTGTTATCTCCAGTTCACCCCTGGAAGAAGGCTTAAGAGATTTGGCACGCTGAACTACACTATTGTCGTAAAAGTAGAGTCCTGTGACAGCAAATTTTGATTTTGGTTTTGCAGGTTTCTCTTCAATACTTATCACTTTACCTGTCTGGTCAAACTCAACGACACCGTATCTCTCAGGATCATTCACTGCATAGCCAAATACAGTTGCACCTCTTTTTATCTTTGATGCCTCCGAAAGGATGTTGCCCAGCCCATGGCCATAAAAAATATTGTCGCCCAGTATCATACAGACATTATCACTGCCGATAAAATTTTCTCCCAGGATGAATGCCTGTGCCAGTCCGTCAGGTGAGGGTTGTTCAATGTATGAAAAACTCATTCCTATCCGACTTCCGTCACCCAGTAATGATCTGAAGCCTGGAAGATCGCGGGGAGTGGAGATAACCAGTACATCCCGTATTCCGGCAAGCATAAGCACTGACAGGGGATAGTAAATCATAGGTTTGTCATATACCGGAAGTAATTGCTTTGAAAGTGCTTCGGTAATGGGGTATAGGCGGGTTCCTGCTCCACCGGCAAGAATAATTCCTTTCATTATTTAATGGTAGTTAAAGGTTATTAACTGAGTTTTCTTCCTATTCCATAATATTCAAACCCCATTCTTCTGAGCTCAAGCGGATCATAGATATTCCTTCCATCAAAAACAACCTGATTCTTAAGCCTCTTTTCTATCTCTTCCCAATCCGGAAGTCTGAATTCAGCCCATTCTGTTGCAACAACAAGAGCATCGGCTCCCTCGGCAGCGTCATATGGGTCGTTTGCATAGTATACTGAGTGTCCCAGTTTCTGCTTTGCCTCAACAACACCAGATGGATCATATGCCCTGATGGCGGCTCCGGCCTCAAGCAGAAGCCTGATAATCTCCATAGAAGGGGCCTCTCTGGTATCATCTGTCTGTGGTTTGAATGATAAACCCCAGATGGCAAATGTCATGCCTTCAACGTTGCCGAAATGCTCTTTTATTTTTGCAAAGAGAATAGCCTTCTGTAGTTCATTGGTTTTATCGACTGCCTTTATCACATTTGGTGAGTATCCCTTCTCCTCAGCAGTACGGATGATTGCCTTAATATCCTTCGGGAAGCATGATCCGCCATATCCGATACCCGGATAGAGGAACTTGTTTCCGATGCGGGAGTCAGCTCCGATGCCTTTGCGCACCAGGTTTATATCAGCTCCCAGCAGATCACATAGGTTAGCAATCTCATTTATAAAACTGATGCGTGTGGCAAGCATGGCATTGGCTGCATATTTAGTCAGCTCAGCCGATGCAATATCCATAAATAGTATCGGATGCTGATTGAGTATAAATGGCTTATATAGTCTCCGCATTATCTCTTCTGCATCTTCAGAGTCAGTCCCAATGACTATTCTCTCAGGTTTGAGAAAGTCTTCTATTGCTTCTCCCTCTTTTAGAAACTCCGGATTTGAGGCTATATCAAAGTAAATCTCTTTCTGTCGTTTGTCAATCTCTTCCTGTATGGTCTGCCTTATAAGTTCTGAAGTACCCACAGGAACAGTGCTTTTGGTTGCAACAACAACATATTCCTTTATCTTCTGTCCTATCTCACGGGCAGCATTAAGTACATATGTCAGATCTGCACTGCCATCTTCCAGGGGAGGAGTACCTACAGCAATGAAAATAACCTCGCAGCCATTTATCCCCTCTTCCAGCTCTGTAGTGAATGATAATCTCCCTTTCTCTGAATTACGG
>QKCK01000219.1 GCA_003245695.1 Bacteroidota bacterium
AGCGTACATCGTACCGCTGTTACTGGCGGCAGTACCGTTAAGCAGGAAATCAGTGCTGCCGATAATGCAGCAGAACATGTGTGGGATTTTCGGGATGCTTCAACATGGTTGCTTGGAGATATGAAGATAGAATGGCTGATGAGAGACCCACATTACAGGTGGTATTCAAAAGAGTATGCAGATTATAATCCCGATCCTCAGTTTATAGAACAGTTATTTAAGTCAGATGTTGATGGCATGAATATCGTTGTTGTTCTTGGCACCTGGTGTCCGGACAGCCGCAGGGAGGTGCCACGCTTCATGAAGGTGATAGATGTATGGGGGTTTCCGGTAGAGAAGATACGTTTTATTGGTGTAGATATTGAAAAAAGTGCACCACTCGATGATTTCGTATCTCTGGCTGTTGAAAGAGTACCTACTTTTATTTTTTATAAAAATAATATTGAGTTGGGACGCATCATTGAGCTCCCTGTTACGTCTTTAGAGCAGGATATGGTAAAAATCCTGAATGAAAAGTAAAAAGAAAAACTTAAAATCATGGAAGAAGAAAAAAACAATAAAGGAAACGGATTTGCTGTTGGTGCACTCGTTACTGGTATCATTGCCTTTCTGATGGCCGTAATTCCCTGTGTTGGGGTAATAGCTGTTGTACCGGCTGCTATCGCTGTTGTTCTGGGCATCATTGGCCTGTCGCGTTCAAGCGGCAGCAGCGGCATGCTCGTCGGTGGCCTGGTGATAGGTGTTATCGCTGTGATGTTTTCAATAGCTCAGATTTTTATCTTTTCGAAAATAGCCGATCATTCTGATGACTGGGCATCTGAGTTTGAGAAAGCAATGAAGGAGATAAAGACTGAGATCAGGGATGATTTTGATGGCGGTGATGTATCAATAAAGATAACAAGTGATGGTGATAGTGTTGAGATAAAAGCACATGCAACCAGAAAAGATCTTGAGAAACAGCTTGACGAACTGGAGGGAGACATTGACTCAGCCACTATCTCAATAAAAGTGAAAAACTAGTTTTGTTGTGGGTTTAAGTCCTTCTTTACGACCTTATCTTGTTGTTAATGCTATACTTGCAGGAGTAATTCTTATCATAATGGGTTACTCCTTGTTTTTTTCACCTGCGGAGGACAATTATCCGGTTGTTTGCATTCATGAAAAGATTACCGGAGAGAAATGTCCTTCATGCGGAATGTCACATGCGTTTTCTCTGATGGTGAGAGGGAGGTTTGTTGAGGCAAAGGAATGGAATCCGTATTCTGCCGGTCTCTTTCTTTTCTTTGTAATACAGTTTGTCATGAGGGTAGTGATATCGATCTACCTTCTCTCTGCCAGGTCAGGGCGTACATTAACAGGTTATGCAGATGCACTGGTATCGGTGGCTTTAGCCATAATTCTGCTTTACCCGTTGCTGGCGGCACAGTGGCGGTTGATTACAGCTGCATCAGTCTGATAGTATCCCTGAAACCATCTCGTAAACCAGCGTGCTTTCATATCCCTTGGCCAGAGCATGACGGATCAGTTTGCCCCTAAGATCATACTGGTTTTTTGCTTTTACATTCTTGCGGTGAGTAGTTATAATTGTCTTTAACGAGTCATAGTATTCTCTCTCATCAATAGTGTCAAGTGCAGAATTAATTATTGTACCTGGAATCTTTTTCAGCTTCATTGCTGCTGCTATTTTAACCTTGCCCCACTTCTGGTATCTGAATCTGTCTCGTGCGAAAGCCCCGGCATATCTGTCTTCGTCAATATACTTTTCCTTCTTTAACAATTCGGTTACAGACCTGACCGATTTCTCATCGGCCCCCCATGAAGTGAGTTTGCCTTTTATATCACTCTCACAGTACTCACGTTCGGAACAGAGTTTTTTTGCCCTTTCAGCCAGTGCATCATTATTGATTTTCTCATTCATCGTCTTATTGCCTTTATGAAGCGTATCCTGCCAAAGAGGTCTCTCAGCAGAGATACATCCCTGAAAATCTCATCGGGGAACAGACTTGCAGTCTCTTCTCCCAACTCTTCATTTATTTCAAGATATATCCTTCCGCCGGCAATGAGTGTTGAGGTGCCCAAAGCAGCCAGCCTTTTATAAAACCTGAGAGGATCATTGTCGGGTACAAATAGTGCCCCATGTGGTTCAAAGGCTATTACATTTCTGCCCATCACTGCTTTCTCTTTCTCTCTTACGTATGGAGGGTTACTTACAATTATTCCTGCTTTTGTATCTGCAAGGATATTGTCCAGCATTATATCTGAATGATGAAACTGAACAGTGACATTGTTAAGAGCGGCATTTTCCTTTGCCACTGAGAGTGCTTCATACGATATATCAGTGGCATGTATGTCAGCCTGCGGCAGGGCTGAAGCCAATGAAACTGCGATACATCCTGACCCTGTGCAGTAGTCTATGACGATGCCGGCGAATCCGGTGTTCTCAGCTATAATAATTGATGTCAGTTCTTCTGTCTCAGGCCGTGGTATCAACACTGCCGGGTTTACTATTATTTTCTTATCACAAAAGGTGGTATATCCTATCACATATTGCCAGGGCTCTCCCATGCTAACTCTTTCAGCAGCTTTAATTATCTCTTCCAGTTTATTGTCTGCTACGCTTTCATTGGCCGCTGCCAGCTGTCTTGCCCTGCCCAGACCAGTATATTCTTCCAGTAGCAGTGATGATAATAGTCTGGCTTCACCAGCAGAATAGATCTTTTCAAACATCTGACGCATCAACTGGTGAATATCTTTTATTGTTTGTACCTTTTCAGCCATAAATCAAAGATAAGCAAATGCTGCCAAAGGGAGACATTGACCATTCTGTTTACATGCGGAGAGCCCTGGAGCTTGCTTCCTGTGGGGCAGGGCTGACACGGCCCAATCCGCTTGTAGGGTCAGTCATTGTACATAATGGAAGAATAATAGGAGAAGGATACCATATAAAAGCAGGAACACCTCACGCTGAGGTTCATGCTGTTAATTCTGTGGCTGACGTTTCATTACTCAGGAGCTCGACTATTTATGTGACCCTGGAGCCTTGTTCTCATTATGGTAAAACACCCCCTTGTGCAGAGCTTATCATTGCAAGTGGCATTCCCCGTGTTGTAGCCGGCACAACTGACACCTCAGCAAAAGTATCAGGAAGAGGTTTTGATATGCTGAGAGAAGCAGGAGTGGAGGTGATAACGGGTGTGGAGGAGGCAGCATGCAGGCATATCAACAGACGTTTCTTCACCTTTCATGAGAAAAAGAGACCCTGGGTAGTACTTAAATGGGCTGAGAGTGCTGACGGATTCATTGATATTGTCCGCACCCCGGGCGATGACAGCGGCCCAAACTGGATAAGCGGTATGCCAGAACGTGTGCTGGTACACCGCTGGCGTGCTGAAGAAGATGCTATAATGGCCGGAGGCCAGACAATAAGAAGTGATAACCCGATGCTGAATGTCAGGCTATGGAGTGGCCTGAACCCTGTAAGAATAATTGTAAGCAAGGCAGCCAAAATGGATACCCATCTGCATGTATTTAACAATGAAGGGAGGGTATTACTGTTCACTGCTGATGAAAATACATCGTTTCCTGATGTTGAGACATTTATAATAAAAGATGATAAAATACCGGTAAGGAAGATTCTGGATTGTTTGTATGATCAAGGCATACAGTCTGTTATAATTGAGGGCGGAGCAGTGCTCCTTCAGACTTTCATTGATTCAGGTATGTGGGATGAAGCGAGAGTTTTCAAAGGGAAGCAGAAGTTTGGATCAGGTATCCCGGCTCCTGAGATAAGAGGCAGACAGGAGAGACTCACCGCATTTGATCAAAGCACCCTCAGAATTCTCAGCCCCGAATTGCCTGAAAACATGATGATTTGAATAATCCGTAAATTTTTATATTTTTGGTTTTAGTTAAGCAACCCGTATTATCAGTAACAGTTATGAAAAAATACTTTACATTGTTAATGGTACTAATGCTATTCAGTGTGATAGCAAATGGACAGAACTACAAAAAGTATTACAGAGCCGGGAATGAGTTCATGAAGATGAACAAGTATGAGGATGCAATCGCTCAGTATACAAAAGCCATAGAGGTTGAGCCAACAGAGGCCGATCTATATATTGCCAGGGGTAATGCATATGAGCGGACGGGTGATATAGAAGCAGCATATTCAGATTATGAAAAGGCAAACGGTTTCTCTCCGCGTGATACAGAGACACTTATTAAACTGGGAGTCATCAGCAACAGGCTTGATAAATACAGTCAGGCCCTGGGATATCTTAACAAGGCAGCGAGGATGGAGAAACGCAATAACAGGATATACCCCGAGAAGATTGTCGCCCTGATGGGCCTTGAAGATTATGAACGTGCTCTTGCGGCTTCCGATACTGCACTGGTGCTCAAAGAGGAGGCCAGAATATTTTATTACAGGGGCGTGTGTTTTGCAAAACTCAAAGATGATACCCAGGCAAAGAAGGAGCTTGAAAAGGCCCTCTCTAAGGACTCACGTTATGAGGATGCCCGACTTGAGCTGGCTTATCTTTACCTTAGAAAGGGTCAGACAAACGAGGCTCTTAACCAATGCAACACGGCGCTTCAGTTCAACGACAAAAGTACAAGGGCATATACCATGAGAAGTAAGGTGTATGTCTCAACTCTTGACTATCCATCAGCAATAAATGATATCTCAAGAAATATTGTCATTGACCCTGAGAATGCAGAATTCTATTACACCAGGGGGCTTTATTACCAACAGTTTAATCAGCACTCAAATGCTATCAATGACTTCTTCAAATATATTGCGGCTAATCCGGATGACCCCCAGGGATACTTCGCCAGAGCGCGTTCATATGAGGAGACTCTTAATTTTGAGAGAGCTACAGCAGACTATGAGAAGATTACACAGCTCTCTGATTATGACCTGCGTGCTCAGAAACTGCTTGCCGAGACGCGCCTGAGACTATATGAGTTAAACAGGGAGTCTCTTGCTCCAGAGGTCAATATCATCAGCCCGGTGCTGGTAGATGATATTATCGAAGTAAGGGGTGACAATAACACTGTCCTTGTTACAGGCAAGATCAACGAAAAGAGCAAACTGTCGTTATTTCAGATAAACGGCAAAGATGTCTTCTTTGAGAAAAGAGGCGGAGGATATGAATTCCTGACCAGTGTAGATGTTACAGGAGTTGAAAACATGGATATTGTTGCCCGTGATGAGTATGACAATGAGAAGCATCTTAACTATAGCCTTAGAAGAACGGAGATAACCCCACCGGCAGTAGCTATCATTGCACCATATGCCTCCGACAACGGGGAGGTTTATGTTGACAATTCACCTACGCTCTTTATTGAGGGACGTATAACCGATGAGAGTAAGATTAAATCAATATTTATTGAAGGAGTGACGGCAAGCTATGCCATAAACCAGTTTAACCCATCCTTTACCGCTACTATTGACATTGCCAATAAAGATAAAATAACTGTTATAGCTGAAGATATTTATGGTAACAGGCAGGTGAGTGATTTTAAACTTAACAGGGATGGAGCAGTAATCGGTGAGGCAAATCCCATGGGAAAGACATGGGTTGTCTTTATTGAAAACTCACAGTACTCCTCTTTTGCGAGCCTCGATGGCCCGGTGAAGGATATTAATCTAATGAAAAGGGCCTTCTCAAAATACCAGATAAACAATATCATTCATAAGCAGAATATGACAAAGGCTGAGATGGATAAGTTTTTTTCCATTGAGCTTCGTGATCTGATAAAGAGCAACCAGGTAAAATCGTTGCTTATATGGTATGCCGGTCACGGGAAGTTTATCAATGAGGTCGGATACTGGATCCCTGTAGATGCAAAGCGTGATGATGAGTTCACCTATTTTAACATCAACAGTCTGAGAGCCTCAATGGAGACATATATCAACTTCCTTACCCATACTCTGGTTGTCACTGACGCCTGCGAGTCAGGGCCAAGTTTCTATCAGGCCATGCGTTCTGATCTGAAACCCAGGAACTGTGGTGATTGGCAGGCCACACAGTTTAAGTCATCACAGGTATTCTCCTCGGCAGGTTATGAGCTTGCAGTTGACAATTCACAGTTCACCCAGACTTTTGCCAATGCCCTGGTGAATAACCCCAATGCCTGCATGCCTATTGAAGAGATAGTAAATAAGGTCTCCGTTGCAGTAGGAGAGAACACTCCGCAGAAGCCTAAGTTCGGTAAAATCACAGGGCTGAAGGATGAGGATGGAACCTTCTTCTTTATAGCTAAATAGAGGTTGATGGTCATCGCTGTTTTGAAAATGGCAAGAGAAAGATGGTGTTGTATTAATGCCCTTCTTCTGTTAATGTCATTCTTCTCCCTGCCACTGGCTTCACAGGACTATTTCTTTGAGCATTATGGCGTTGAAGAGGGTCTCAGCTCATCAAAGGTATATTCACTTCTGCAGGATAACAATGAAAATATCTGGCTTGGCACTGAGAGCGGAGTATCACTTTTTGACGGTTCTCGCTTCACTACCTTTTATCCCGATGATGGCGTAGCTCCCGGAGGTGTATACAGCCTCTTTCAGGATACCGCCGGAGGAATATGGATGGGACATCTTAACGGTGGATTAAGCTATTTCCGTGACAACCGTTTCATGAGGTTCAGGATTGACTCAGTGCAGATTAGCAGCACCAGCGACATAACCTCTATAATACAGAGAGGTAATTATATCTGGCTCACCACATCATACGACGGTGCTGTGAGGATCCCATTCCCTGATATGGGTGATACAACCGTTATTGGCAAACAGTATAAAGGAAAAGAGGGATTAAGTGATCAGGTCTTCTGCTCTTATGTCGACCGCGAGGGAAACCTGTTCTGCATTACAGGGCTCTTTATTAAACGATATAACCCGGAAAGTGATCTCTTTGAGACATTTAGCCCGGAGGGGCTGACAAAATACTTCTCTGTTATTGTAATGTATGAAGACTCTAAAGGGAACTATTGGTTTGGAACCCATAACGGAGGACTCTACATGAAGGAGAAAGCCACCGGGAAGATGAGGGTTTATGACTCACAGCGCGACGGCCTTTCAAGGAATATGATCACTTCTATTATCGAGGATCATGAGGGTAATATATGGCTCGGGACATGGGGTGGAGGAATAACCCGCCTCTCTCCTGAAGGCATAAAGATATTCAATAAATCTGATGGTCTGAGTTCACTCTATATTCATGCTCTGCTTGAAGACAGAGAGAAAAACATAATAATTGCTGATCATAATGAGGGCATGAGTATTTATAAAGGTGATTATCTTGTTACATATAAGGGGGAGGAGATATTACCTGATCCTGACGTATGGAGTGTATGCCAGGATGATAAAGGCTGTTACTGGTTCGGGACAAACTCGGGCATCACCCTCTTCTCTCCCTACGACAGGAGCGGACACAGGATAGTTCACTATAACAATGAAAACAACAACATAGGATCCCTTATACGCTTCATGGTGAATGATGGAAAGGGTAGCATGTGGATCGGTACCAGTGGTTCAGGGATAACACGGTATGACTTTTCTTCAGGAAGGTTTGTGTATGACCTTGAGCTTAACAGTCTTAACAACCAGCGTATTGTAACGGCGATGACTTCTGACCAGCAGGGATTGCTGTGGGTTGGCACTCATGACGGGCTGGTGGCATGGGATAAGACAAAGGGAGAAGGAAACCGCTATACCCAGATCAATGGATTATGTGGCAATAACATCACTGCTCTCTATTGCGACAAGGAGGGTACACTGTGGATTGGCTCTGAAGTGAAGAACGGCCTTACACGCCATTGTCAGGGGACAGACGAGTTTGAGATAGTGAATCTGGGTGAGGATATTGTACCCAGGGCAATATGCCAGACCAGCGACGGGCGTCTGTGGATTGGAACAACAAGTGGTATTGCAGTAATACGTAACGGATCAATAATCCAGAATCTGGATGAGGAAGATGGACTTCTTTCAAACAATGTGAAGTTCCTGCAGTCTAACGGCGATCAATATCTATATATAGGAACAAACCAGGGACTCAACAGATATAATCTCACAGATGGCACCATAGCCTCATTTACCAGAAGGAATGGATATGTAGGACTTGAATCACGCGACAATGCCTCATTTGCTGACCGCGATGGACGCCTGTGGTTTGGAACTGCCAATGGTGTTACAATGCTTGACCCTGAAGCCGCTCCCGCTGTCAATACCAGCCCCGATGTTCATATAACAAGCTTTAACGTGAATTACAGGCCTGTAGATATGCACGAAGGCATGAAGCTTAAGCATAAGGAGAAGACTATAGAGATAATTTACAACAGCGTGTGCCTGTATAACCCTGAGTCTGTCAGATACCGGGTAATGCTTGAAGGCGCTGATGCAGACTGGAGACCTGTGACAGACCAGACAAATGCATTTTATTCAGGCCTTTCACCCAAACATTATACCTTCAGGGTTAAAGCATCTAACAGTGATGGTTACTGGACAGAGATACCTGAATCATTCTCATTTACTATAAAACCACCATTCTGGTTCACATACTGGTTCATTGCACTTTGTGTCATTATTATTACAGTGCTGATAATCATATACATAAAGATGCGCGAGGCAACACTGTTGCGTGAGAAGGTGATTCTTGAGAATAAGGTTGAGGAGCGTACAGCAGAGGTGGTACAGAAGAGCCTGGAAATTGAGGCAAAGAATAAGGATATCACAGCAAGTATACGATATGCAGAGAGGATACAGAGAGCAATGCTTCCGCGTGAAAACCTCTTCGCTGAGACATTCGTTCTCTTTATGCCCAAGGATATTGTAAGCGGTGATTTCTACTGGATGTATGACGGCGGTGACCGCAGATATATAGCAGCGGTGGATTGCACAGGTCATGGCGTACCCGGTGCATTCATGTCTATTATAGGACATAACTCACTGAATAAGATTGTAATGGAGTATGGTCTGAAAAAGCCATCGGAGATATTAAATGAGCTGCATCAGGAGGTGGTACACGCACTTTTACAGAGGACAGAGAAAGCGATAAAGGATGGGATGGATATATCACTTATAGCCTACGATACTGTTGAACATGTTGTCGAATACGCCGGAGCATTTCATCCTCTCTATCATGTCAGGGAGGGTGAGGTGACAACTATCAGGGCCGACAGATTCCCTATCGGCTTCTCTGAAGACGGTGAGCCAACTGATTTCCGGAATAACATCATCTATGTTGAAAAAGGCGATATGCTTTATATGTGTTCAGACGGTTATGCTGACCAGTTTGGTGGTGGCGATGATAAGAAATTTAAGACCGGACGCATAAAGGAGATACTATCCAAAGTATACAATAAGCCTGTTGAAGAGCAGAAGAGGAGGATGGAAGTAGCGATACGTCAATGGATGGGCGATTGCCCTCAGGTAGATGACATATTGTTCATAGGTACCAGGATAACATGATCATATCCGTGCAATGACCTTGGGGTCTGCTATCCACCCTGTATAGTTTCTGATGGCCGGGATAACTTCCTCCGCAGTTGTGACAATCTGCCATATGTCTTTATGTTCGAGGCGCATGAAATTACCTCTCACCATGTGGTCAAAGAAGGTTATCAGATGATCGTAAAAGCCATTTACATTTACTATGATAATAGGCTTATTGAATAGCCCAAGCTGTTTCAGGGTTATCACCTCTGTCAGTTCTTCCAGTGTCCCTACTCCTCCTGGCAGTGCCACTGCTGCGTCAGAGAGGGCAAAGATAGTCTTCTTCCTCTCAGACATATCCGGAGTAACAATCATATCTTCCACCTCTTCATGGCCCCATCCCTCTTTTTGCATAAAACCGGGAATGACGCCGGTGATGTTACCGCCTGCAGTGATCATAGCATCAGCAAGAGCTCCCATAAGACCTATCCCGCCGCCACCATAGACAGCATGAATGCCTTCCTGTGCAAAGGCCTTGCCTAATTCAGTGGCTACAGTGAAATAGGCCGGATCAATCCTGCTGCTTGATGCAGCAAAGACACATACCTTCATTGTGAATTATAATAATGCCGTTAGCTTTGCCTCAAAGACTGATTTCTGTGCAGCGCCAACCTGCTTGTCTGCTACCTGACCATTCTTGAAATAGAGAACAGTTGGTATATTACGTATTGAAAACCTTCTGGCAACCTCAGTAGATGAGTCAACATCACATTTTACCACTATCGCCTTCTCCTTATACTCTTCTGCCAGCTGCTCAATATATGGTCCTATCATCTTACATGGTCCGCACCACTCAGCCCAGAAATCAACCACT